>QIIJ01000177.1 GCA_003232595.1 Aurantimonadaceae bacterium
GTCCAGGTATTTTGTCGAAGCGAGTTTGACGGTTTTCAGGTTTTGCTCGGCCGATGTGCCGCCAATGACGATAGCAAGGTGGTAGGGCGGGCAGGCGGCTGTGCCAAGTGTAAGTATTTTTTCGTGCAGAAAATCAATCAGCCGATCATGGGTCAGAAGAGCAGGGGTGCCCTGATACAAAAACGTTTTATTTGCCGACCCACCACCCTTGGCAATAAACAAAAACTTGTATGCCGCTTCGCCTTCGGCATAAATATCAATCTGGGCCGGAAGGTTGTCTTTGGTATTGACCTCTTCAAACATCGACAGCGGAGCCAGCTGTGAATAGCGCAGGTTTTTTCTGTAATAGGCATCCATAACGCCCTTGCCGAGCGATGCCTGATCTTCGCCATTTGTCCATATCAATCGCCCCTTTTTTCCCATGATGATCGCAGTGCCGGTATCCTGACACATTGGCAAAACACCCCCGGCAGCAATATTGGCATTTTTGAGCAGGTCATAGGCAACAAAGCGGTCGTTTTCAGTGGCTTCAGTGTCATCCAGAATTGCTGCAAGTTGTTTGAGATGAGCAGGACGAAGCAGGTGGTTGATATCCGAAAATGCTGTTTCAGCAAGAAGTCTCAACCCTTCCTGCTCAACTTTAAGAATATTATTACCTTCAAAATTTGCTAAACTCACGTAATCTGACGTGATTTTTTTGTAAGGGGTTGCATCATCCGATAGTGGAAACATTACGAATTGCTGTTCTTTCATAACGCCTTGTCTTCTTCCCGGGGTAATCTGTTGTGGACATTTATCTAATAATATCTATCGGTTTTCCCGTTAAAGTTCAAGTTTACACCAACCATCAATCGATCGTAGACAGGTGAAATAACCAATTTCAATTTGGCCGGAAATACCAATCGATTGACATTGGCTAAATAGAAAGGTAGTTCCCCAAGGTAAGGGGGGTAAATAATTGTGGGGACGGAGCATTGGGCAGCACTGTCAGAAGAATTTGGTCCCGAATGTCGAGCGAAAGCGTTCCCGAACGCGATCCGGACTTTTGGAACAGGCGCGCAACAATCGCTGCGTTGTTGTTCAAGGTCATGCCGGTTGACGGCGAGATTCATGAACTGGAACGATTGCGGTTGAATCGTATTCTTTCCGACGAATTCTCTCTTGAGCAGGAGGAGGTTGATGCGCTGGTGCGGGAAGCGAAGGACGACGCGCGCCATAGTGCGGATCTGTCGGAACTATCTGACAGAATTAATTTATCCCTCGATCATGACGGAAAAATGAACCTGATCTCGCATATGTGGGAGATGGTGTTTGCTGACGGTAAATTGCATGAGTTCGAGTTGCTGCTGGTGGAACGGGTAGCAAAATTGCTGGGGCTGCAACCAGAAGAAGTTTCGAAAATGATGAAAAACCAGCGACTTAATCAAAACTATAAAATAGATGACAAGCAATAGTCATCTCAGGCATGCAATTATACTCTTACCTAAGGTAAGTTATATTTAAAAATGCAAACCAAGGCTGTTATTGAAAGGCAATATTAACAATTTTTTTATAGTTAACGTTTGTGACCTGTAGGGGAGAGCAACCGTTGACCAACGATCCATTAATTGACTTGAGTGTGTCAGCCGTAAATCGTGAGTTTTCTGCGTGGTTTGACGTGCTAAACAATCTGGAAGTCGGCGTTACCGTCATTTCTCCGGATCTGACAATAGAATACATCAATGACACCTATCGAAAAATCGTTGATATTCCGAATTCTATCGAGTGTGGAATGCCTGCCTACGAGCTCTATCACTACATGGCTTCCAGGGGTGACTATGGTGAGGGCGATCCTGCAATGCTGGCGCAGGAACGTGTCGATGCCATGTCCGACGGCACATGGTCTGATGCTGTTCACAAGATGAAAAACGGGCGGAGTAACAAGATACGCCGCACTGTGGTCGACGGCGGATTTATTGTTACCACCATCACTGATATTTCAGAAATCAGAAATATGGAAAATGAAGCTTCTGAAAAAGAGGCACTGATGTCGTCGGTGCTCGATTCTATCAATCACGGGGTGATGATTGTCGACAACGATGCCTGTGGCGCAATTGAGTTGTGCAACACCGCCTGCAGAGAGATGTTCGGTCCAATTGAAGATATCAATGCGAAAGACCTTTCCTATTATGACTATATTCATAGTGCCTGGAAAAGCGGCAGGTTTTCCGCAGAGGGCATCAATGATCTGGATGATGAAGAATTTCTGGCAAGGATTTTGGCAGCCGTTGAAAAGTCTGATCAGCAGGGGATAACAATCGAGCTTACCAACGGAAAATTTGTTCAGCTTGATTGTCATGGTGTTGAAAATAACCGGAAGATATTCACCTTTACTGATATCACCGACAGCAAAAACCGTGAAATTGAAGTTGAGAAAGCCCGAAAAAAATCGGATGCATCATTGACGGATTTTGATACCGCCATCAACAATATGGAAGTCGGACTGGTGTTGCTTGACGCTCAATTGAATACGCTGGTCATCAACGATGCTTTTCATGAGATGTGGAATACCAGCCCTGAAAAATTCCGCGACGGATGTAATTTTCGTGACCTCATGGATATCAACCGAAGCAATGATATCTATGATGTTAAGGACGATGAGTGGGAAGAATATATTCAGTCACGTTTGAACGAATTGCGGGCTGGAAAAATTGAGCCACGCGAATTTGTGCGGGCCGATGGAAAAACGCTGATATATTCCTGCATTCCACTGACCAATGGCCAGCGTCTGGTGCGGTATTCCGATATTACGGAATTTAAAAACCGTGAAAATGATCTTGATAAGGCGCAACAGGCTGCGGAAAATACGGCTGCTGATTTTGGTGCTGCAATCAACAATATGGATGTGGGGCTGCTGCTGTTGGACGGGGACCTCAAAGCCCTGATGGTCAATGATCCCTTTTATGAAATATGGCGGACGAATCCTGAAGAATTTCCGGTTGGGGCGAATGTTAAAAAATTGATGGAAATTAACCGCCGCAACAATGTCTATCCCACCAGGGACGAAGACTGGAGCGACGAGGACTGGGGTGCGTATGTAGATGAACGGCTGTCTGCCGTTCGCGCTGGAACAATTGCAGCTGATGAATTCCACTGCACAGATGGAAGGGTCTTTGTATTTTCCTGCACCGCTCTTTCCGATGGGCAGAGGTTGATACGATATACAAATATTACCGACTATAAAAACCGCGAAGCAGAACTGTCTAAAGCTCAGCAAAAAGCAGAAAATACCCTGTCGGATTTTGCCGCTGCCCTAAACAGTCTGGACTACGGTGTAATGCTTCTTGACCGCGATCTGAATACAGTGATTATCAATAGTGAGCATTACAAGCTTTGGAACCTGGACCCGGAGAATTGTCCAACCGGAACGAATGTCAGGGCGCTTATCGAGGCGAATCGGAATACCGGTATTTACGACATTGGCGAGCAAAACTGGGATGAATATGTAAAAGGGTGCCTTGAGGAGCTGGTTAGTGGCCCGGTTGCACCAAGGGAATTTGTCCGCAATGATGGAAAAACGCTGATATATTCCTGTACCGAATTATCAGATGGCCAGCGGTTGGTCACCTATTCTGATGTCACCGAATTTAAAACCAGGGAAGTCGCACTCGAACAATCACAAATGCTGGCTGAATCTGCAGACCGCTCCAAGTCTGAGTTTCTGGCAAATATGTCCCATGAAATCAGAACGCCAATGAACGGTGTAATGGGCATGGCTGAATTGCTTGGTAAAACCGATTTGAATTCAAAACAGAAGATGTTCACGGATGTAATTTTGAGTTCAAGCACTGCGCTGTTGACAATTATCAATGATATTCTGGATTTCTCCAAGATTGAAGCTGGAAAACTGGAGCTTGATCCCGCGCCATTCTGCCTCAGTCAGGCAATCGAGGACGTTGCAACACTGGTATCATCCGCAGTTACCGAAAAGAGCCTTGAATTGATTGTGCGGGTCCAGCCAGGACTTGCCGACAATGTTATTGGCGATGCCGGGCGTTATCGCCAAATTCTTACCAATCTTGTGGGTAATGCGGTTAAATTTACTGAGCAGGGTCATGTGCTCGTAGATGTTTCCGGTACCGAGAGAAATGGTATCGTAACACTGAAATGTTCGGTTCAAGATACCGGAATTGGCATACCGGAAGACCAGGTTGAAAAGGTGTTCGAAAAGTTTTCTCAGGTTGATGGCACTTCCACCCGCCGTCACGAAGGTACTGGCCTGGGTCTTGCGATTACGACCAGCCTGGTCAGCCTTATGGGTGGTAGTGTCGGTTGTGAGAGTGTCGTTGGCGCGGGATCAACTTTTTGGTTTACTGCTGATTTCCCGATTGATACAGATGCTGTTAAAATACCCAGAATGCCGGTCGATATATCAGGTGCGCGGTTGCTTGCAATCGATGACAATCCGGTAAATCGTTCCATATTACTGGAACAGTTTGACGCCTGGAGGCTTCAGGGCAGCGCTGTGGGTTCAGGCCTTGAAGGGCTGGCCATGCTTCGCAAGGCTGGCAGCGACGGCAGGCCGTTTGAATTGGTTGTTCTCGACTATCACATGCCGGAGATGAATGGCATTGATGTTGCGCGCGTTATCCGCAGTGATGCGGAACTGAAAAATACGCCAATCATCATGCTCACCTCTGTCGATAATGTTAGCGAATCTGCGAATTTTAAAGCACTCGATATTGACGGAAGTCTGACCAAGCCCGCGCGGGCATCGCAATTGCTTGAGGAAATTGCAGATGTGTTGCGGCGCAAGAGGGCATCCGGTCAACATGCCCACAATGTTGGCTCAGATACGAATGTAAACCAGTCTCCACCAGTCGAGCAGCAGTTGCACTCTGAAAGCAGTACTCAGACAATTACAACGCCAATCCAGACCGGCGAATTCGTTCAGACGGAGAATGCCGCTGAACCTGAGCCCTCAAAGCCAGAAACACAACACGATCTGCAGTCTCGAGACTACATCCTTGTTGTTGAGGACAATGAAGTTAACCAGATGGTTTTCTCCCAGATACTTGATTACAGAAACCTCGATTTCAAGATTGTTGAAAACGGCAAATTGGCGGTTGATGAAGTGCAGAAGTCTCATCCAAAGCTTATATTGATGGATATTT
>QIIJ01000284.1 GCA_003232595.1 Aurantimonadaceae bacterium
GCATTAATGCGGGAACTTTCCGAAGAGCTTGCAATAGAAACAAAGGCTGCGTGCCTGGCACCGCTCAGCTTTGCCAGCCATTCCTATGACGATTTTCATCTGCTGATGCCGCTTTATATTTGTCGGCGATGGTGGGGGATACCACGTCCGCGCGAGGGACAGGTGCTAAAATGGGTGCGAGCCCATGCCTTGCGGGACTACCCGATGCCACCGGCAGATGAACCGCTGGTGCCAGCGTTAATAGATATTTTATAATAATCGTTCATCATCCAGTAACCATAAGGTGGTCACTGGATGATTGTATTATTGGTGAAATATTTACCAGGCCGGTATTTTGTGAGGGAAATAGTATGGGGCAACGGTCAAATTTAAGGGCAGTGCAAAGATTGCTTGACCGCTTTCTTGGCGATAAAAGCGGCATGACTTCCATCGAAACAGCGGTGATGTTTGGGGTAATTGCTGTAAGCTTTGCCCTCCTGGCGACGCCTTTGATCAGGAATACCGAACAGAAAACCGCTTTAAACGGCGGGTTTATGGGCCAGGACGTCGATACCATGGTAACAGGCTCCATTTCCAGGGCACCGCAATACATAATCCGCAAAAGCGTGTTGCTGCCAAAAAAGACAAGTCAATGTATTATTTACGGTGATGGACAAAAACTCGGTGATTGTTGAGTTTTTTCGGGAAGATTAATTAAAACGCGAGAATTTTTTGTTAGGGTCGGCAAATAGTCGGTCCTTAATTTATAAATACTTGGAGGAGTATTATGGAGTTCACAGACTTCGTCAGGGATGAAAGCGGGGCAACCGCAATAGAGTACGGGATTATTACCACGCTTATTGCAGCGGTGATAATACCGGCACTTCTGGGCATTTCAGGTGCATTGGATGGGATATTCGCCCAGATACTCGGCTCACTTTAGAGTGTGCTGTTTTAAGCCGTCGATCAATCGGCTTGTGGCGCTGCCGGGCTCCAGTGGTTTTTGCTGGCTTGCGTGAGGTGCCCAGCCCGACAGGGAAATAAATTCGAAAGTTGCGCGAATTCTTCCATCTGCGTCGGCAAATTTCTCAGCATAAATTTCAGCCAGTTTTGAAAACAGAGTTTTTGAAAACCGCGATTTTTCGCGTTGCAACAGGATATTGGTTGCGCCCATCGCCCGTAAGTCGTGCATCAGGTCCTGGGCATTGTCATATCTGACAATAATTTTGTCCGTATCTGCAACAGGCAGGGCAAAGCCGGCCTGTTGCAGCAATTGGCCTGCTGAGTTGAGGGTGATGAACGGGTCGACACGCGGAGATATGCCATTCCATATCTGGTTTTCGGCAATTGCAAAACATTGCCGCAGCTCAGTCAATGTGGCGGGGCCGGGCAATACAGCCAGAAACAACCCGTCGGGGCGCAGAGCCTGTTTGATTATTGCAAGGACGGCGGCAATATCGTTGCACCAGTGAAGCGCAAAGGCCGAAACTATCAAATCTTTGGAATTATGTTCAAGCGCAAGGCGATCCGATGAAACTATCTGAACAGGACAATCGCCGGGTACATGGTGCGCCATCTCTATCCGATTTACATTTGAAACGGATTTAAGCGAACTAAGGGCGGCCGCGATATTTCCGCCTGTGCCGTAAAGGTCGATTGCATCTTTGAAATGTCGGTTGACAGTTCCCAGCCGCATGGCCAGATCTTGCGCCACATGCTCCAGCAGAAAATCAGGGGAACCTGCGGGATCGGCAAGCCGGGCCGCGAGCGCCCGTTTGCGGCGCATTTGCAGCAGGTCTTCATCAAATGTCATGGTTGGCGCTTTCGACATAAATCAACCTCTCGCATAATCGCGCGCAACAGGCTATCCTTTGGCGATGAAGAATTTGCAGATTTTGCCCGATCTTTCCGCGCCCGATTCCCGGATGGTTGATGGCCGTTCTGACTCAGGTCGCATTGCAGGCAGGGCCGCATTGTCGATCGTTACTCTACTGCGCAATTTTGTTTTGCCACCAACCTGCCTTGCCTGTGAAAAGCTGGTAAACGAGCAGGGTGTCCTGTGCCCTGATTGCTGGGGTGAGATGCGGTTTATCGAAAAACCCTATTGCCCTGTTTTGGGTACCCCCTTTGCCTATGACCTTGGAAAGGGGGTTCTTGGGGCTGATGCAATTGCCAATCCACCGATATTTGCCCGGGCCCGCGCGGTGGCGCTTTATGACAATGCGGCCCGTCGGTTGGTGCAGGGGCTTAAATTTTCCGATCGCACCGATTTATCGCCCTGGATGGCACGCTGGATGGTGCGCGCAGGCCGTGAATTGCTGGATGATGGTCCGATTGTGATTGGTGTGCCGCTGCATCGAAGACGGATGTTTTTACGGCGGTTCAACCAGTCAGCCGAACTTGCCCGCCATATAGCGAATTATGCCGGGCTTGTTTATGCGCCACTATTGCTGGAACGGATAAAAGCAACCCGGCAACAGGTGGGACTGGGTGCCAAAGAGCGGCAAAAGAATGTCCGTGGTGCATTTCGGGTACCGCCTGAGCAAAAAGCCGGGCTCGAAGGAAAAACCGTGCTGCTGGTTGATGATGTTCTGACAACCGGTGCAACCCTTGAGGCTGCAGCCCGCGCATTGCTGCGTGGCGGGGCTGAAAGTGTCGATTGTCTGACCTTTGCAAGGGTTGCCCCGGGCGGAATTTAACCCCATATATCGGAAAAGCAGAATATATACAGGGCCAAATATGAAAGACGTGGTTATTTACACCAGAAAAATGTGTGGGTTTTGCACGGCGGCAAAGCGACTGTTGAGTTCCAAGGGGGTCGGATTTCGGGAGCATGATGCGACATTTGACAACGCGCTTCGCAACGAAATGCTCCAGAAGTCCCGGGGCAATACGACCTTTCCACAAATATTTGTGGGTGATTATTATGTGGGCGGATGTGATGAACTGATGACGCTTGAACGTGGTGGTAAACTTGATCGATTGCTGGCAGAGTGAGATTAACCGGTTTTTTGAAACCAGGCCTGTTGAGTAAATAACGGTGATGAGCATGACGATACTTAGAGCAGCATGTATTCAGATGAGGTCGACCACAGATCCGGCTGAAAATGTTGAAGCGTACAGTGACCTTGTGGTGCGGGCGGTCGAAGGCGGCGCGCACTATGTCCAGTCACCGGAAATGACCGGCCTTCTGGCGCAGGATCGAAATCAGCTGTTTGCGCTGGTCAGACCGGCCGGTGAAGACCCGCTGGTGGTGCAGGCAAAGATGCTGGCCAAAAAGCATTCGATATGGCTGCATGTGGGTTCCACCGCCATATTGCGTGATGACGGCAAGGTTGCCAACCGGGCATTTGTCATCTCGCCCAATGGCGGCATTCAGGCGACCTATGATAAAATCCATATGTTTGATGTGGATCTCGACAATGGCGAAAGCTGGCGTGAATCGGCGGTTTATGAGCCGGGAACTGAAGCCATCATCTGCGATATCGACGGGGTGCGCACCGGGCTTGCAATCTGCTATGACATGCGGTTTCCAGGGCTGTTTCGTGATTATGCCGGGGCTGGAGCTGAAATTCTCACGTCTCCTGCCGCATTCACCCGTCAGACCGGAAAAGCCCACTGGCATATTCTGCTGCGTGCCCGTGCCATCGAAAACGGTGCCTTTGTAATTGCGGCTGCACAGGGCGGCAACCACGCAGATGGCCGCGAAACATTCGGCCATTCACTGATTGTCAATCCCTGGGGTGAGATAATAGCGGAAATTGACGGTGATGAGCCCGGTGTGGTCATTGCCGATATCGACATTGCCGAAGTCAGTGCTGCGCGGGGAAAGATCCCCAATCTGCTCAACGGGCGCGATTATGCGCTGGTCGGAGATGCCGAGGTTTCTGGAAAGGATGCAGCATGATCAGTTTTTCACTTTGCTGTGAGGCAGGACATGACTTCGAGGGCTGGTTCAGCAGTTCTGATGACTATGACAGCCAGAATTCGAGCGGCCTTGTATCGTGCCCCTATTGTGGTTCGTCAAAAATCGAAAAATCTCTGATGGCACCATCGGTTTCCACTTCAAAAAGCAAAGATAAAGTCAATGTGGCAACGGTTAATCGGGTCCAGCGCCAGATGTTGTCCGAGTTGAAACAAGTGCGCGACAAAATAACCGCGAATGCGGAAAATGTTGGCGAGCGCTTTCCCGAGGAAGCGCGCAAGATACATTATGGTGAAGCGGAAACCCGCGGAATTTACGGCGAGGCATCCCGCGAAGAGGTTGAGGATCTCGTGGAAGAGGGCGTGCAGATTGCTCCGATGCCGGTGTTACCGGATGACGCAAATTAACTGCTCCTTGCTTTAGAACCTGATTTAAAAGTCCCGAGCCAGCCCTCTCCCCCGGCCCAACCAGATGTCAAAAAGTCACCTTGTGGCAAAAGGCTGAATCATCGGAGCCGGTGAGATATCGGTAAACATGCATGGGTGATCTCCTGTTGAATTGAACTTGCGTCTTTGAGGACTTTATAGTTCAGTTCCGCCATGGGCAAACCGGGCACTTATGACGTTATAATCATCGGCGGGGCCATCATGGGGGTCTGCACGGCATGGTTTTTGCGCAACCTGGGCTATGCAGGCTCTATTGCAATCATAGAAAAAGATGTGAGTTTTGCCAAAGCCTCAACCAGCCTGTCAGCGGGCGGGATCAGACAGCAGTTTTCCGAAATTGAGAATATCCGCCTGTCGCAGTTTGGCCTTGCTTTTCTGCGGGAGTTTGAAGCGCGATTTGGTGTTGATCCGGGCTTTCAGGAAAAGGGCTATCTGGTGCTGGCGGGGGATGAAACATTAAGCAGGAATTACCATGCGCAAATCAGGGCGGGGGCGGCTTCCCGCCTGCTTATGCCGGATGAGTTGCAGGCGCGTTTTCCTTTCCTCTCGACCAAAGATATCGCTGCCGGGGTGATTGGTGAAGAAGGCGAGGGATGGTTTGACCCGCATACTGTTTTGATGACGATCCGGCGGTCATTGAAACACCAGAATGTTGAAATGATTCATGGTGAAGTCTGCAAAGTTGGGCTTTCCAATGGAAAGATTGCGCAAGTTAAATTGGCAGACGGGGCACAGATTTTCTGTGGGGTTCTTGTTAATGCGGCTGGCCCTTCAGCCGGGTACGTTGCCTCGCTTGCCGGGATATCCCT
>QIIJ01000216.1 GCA_003232595.1 Aurantimonadaceae bacterium
CTATTCGCTGGTTTTAAAAAGCATGCTGCTGATCGACACCATGACCCTTGCCGGGCTCTATACAATCAGGATCATCGCCGGTGGTGCGGCCACCAGCACAGCAATATCTTCCTGGTTGCTGGCATTTTCTGTATTCTTCTTTCTGTCACTGGCGCTGGTTAAACGTTACGTAGAATTGCAGAGCCAGGACGATAACGCCAATCGAGCCACCACTGGCCGCGGCTATCGCAAAGTTGATCTCGAAACCCTCAGCCAGGGCGGGCTTGCATCGGCCTTTGCGTCGGTGCTGGTGTTGGCGCTTTATATCGACTCGCCCGAGGTTCGCGAACTTTATACCTATCCAAAATTGATCTGGCTGGTATGCCCGCTGGTGCTGTATATTATCGTGCGCATATGGATTTTGGCCCGGCGCGGTGAAATGGATGACGATCCGGTCGTATTCATCATGAGCGACTGGCGCAGCCAGATTATGGTCGGCGTTGGCGCAATGCTGATGATCGCCTCATTTACCCTGTAAATCAGCCATGGCAAACGACAACTACCAGAGCTGGGGCCGCACGATAAAGTGCAATCGAGCAGCCACTGAATGGCAGGCGGATGCTCTTGCAGACGCTCAGGGCAGTCTATTGCCATTCGGCAATGGTAAATCCTATGGCGACAGCTGCCACAATGATGCAGGCACCCTGCTAGACAACCGCAACCACAAAGATGTATTGGAATTTAATCCCGAAACCGGTGTCCTGCGGGCTCAGACGGGCATATTGTTGTGCGATATTCTGGAACATATCCTGCCTCACGGCTGGTTTCTGCCGGTAACGCCAGGCACCCAGTTTGTTACCCTTGGTGGCGCAATTGCCAATGATGTGCACGGAAAAAACCATCATCGCGCTGGCACATTTGGACGCCATGTCAATTGTTTTGAAATTGCCCGTTCAGATTTTGGCACACAGATTTGCTCTCCTGACAGGCATTCAGAATTGTTTGACGCCACCATTGGCGGTCTCGGTCTGACCGGCAATATTACCTGGGCGGAGCTTCGGTTAATGAAAGTAGCCTCAGCCGATATCGACCAGCAGATCATCAGGTTTTCAAACCTTGAAAACTATTTCGCACTTGCCGGAGAGGCTGATCGCAACAATGAATACAGCGTTGCCTGGATCGATTCACATGCAACAGGAAGAGGATTTGGTCGCGGTCTCCTGCTCAACGGCAATCATGCCGACAATGGCAACCTCACTTATCAGGTTTCAAAACCAAGGATTTCCGTACCATTCACTCCGCCGTTCTCGCTTATCAACGGCCTGGCGCTGCGGGCATTCAACCAGCTCTATTACCACAAGCAGCGCAAGGTGGAGAGCAACGACCGCGTTGCCTGTAGCAGTTATTTTTATCCCCTTGACGGCATTGGAAACTGGAACCGGCTTTATGGCCCGAAGGGACTTTATCAGCACCAGTGCGCCCTGCCGGTCGAAAACGCTGAAACTGTCGTGGCCGATTTGCTGAAAGCCTGCCAGAAAGCCGGTCAGGGTTCGTTTCTGACCGTCCTCAAACGCTTTGGCAACGTGCCATCGCCCGGTCTTTTGTCCTTCCCGCGCGAGGGCTTTACCCTCACTCTGGATTTTCCTAATTCCGGGGCTCGAACACTGGCATTGATGCATCAGCTTGATCAGATTACAGTTCAGGCGGGCGGCGCGGTCAATCCATACAAGGACGCCCGAATGTCTGCTGTCACTTATCAGGCATCTTTTCCACGCTGGCAGGAACTGGAGAGACTGCGCGATCCGGTGTTGATGTCGGATTTCTGGCGGCGGGTCACTTTGAAAAGCTGATAAATTATACGATTTGCTCGCAGACCTGAATACCGGTGATAATGCATTCTTAACCTTAACATTTCCAATCCGGCAATTCCTGTCCTGATCATGAATTATTGCTTTTTCTCCTAATTTTTCAGCAGCTTATTCAACATTCTGCAAAGTTTTATTCAAATCTTATCAACGTCTGTTACCCCGGTTTAACCACCCTTCTACACCGGAAATAAACGAATTTACCTTACCAAAAACACCAACGGGGACAGCGGGCATAGAAACCGAATCCAGCGGGGTAACTTGGGTTATGAACTACATTCATTTCATACTGTTCACGGTACTGGCCAATTCAGCTGCACAAATCATGCTGAAATACGGCATGAGCGCCCATATGCAAATTGCCATTGCATCACCGGTTACGTTTTCCGCGATCTTCATGACCACACTCAAGGTCCTGCTCAATCCGTGGATATTTGCAGGCTTTTTGTTGTTTGTGGTTTCCATGGCATCGCATCTTTATGTGCTGACCAAGGTTGATTTGAGTTTTGCCTTCCCTTTCCTGAGTCTCGCCTATGTGGTGGTTGCTGTATTCACCTGGCTTGTGTTCAAGGAAGACATGAATGCCTGGCGCATATTAGGCATCGCCCTGATCATGGTCGGTACTGTTTTCATCGCCCAGGGCCCTTCGACCAGTCATGTTGACGAACACAAATTGGTTCAGTCCAAAGAAAAACCTCAACACGTAGCCACTATCGCCGGGGAATAGCACCATGAAACACATCATCTATGGTGGCGACGGGTTTGTTGGCAGTCATCTGGCAGGCATGCTGATAAATGAAGGCAAGCGTGTTGTTGTCGCCGATATTGTCAAAGGTGATCACGCTCACTACTGCGATCCGAAAAACGCTGTCGAATTTGTAGCGCTCGACATTACCAAACCGGAAGATTTAGCCAATCTGGAAATCGCGCCGGAAGACGTTGTCTATAATATGTCAGCGATGATGCTTTCACCCATCGTCACCCGCGCCGAACGCCACGATTTTTTCTGGCCGGTCAACTATCACGGCACTGTTAATATTCTTAATGCAATGGAAAAATCAGGTGCCTGCAATCTTGTCCATTTCACCACCGACATGATTTACGGCCATACGGTTTTCAACCCGATGACCGAAGATCATCCTGTTGCACCAATTGGCGAATATGGTGCGTCCAAGCTGGCGACCGAACATCTTGCGGATGATTACCGCAAACGCGGATTTAATATCTCAATCTTTCGCCCACGGCTGATCATCGGGCCGGGCCGTCTGGGTATTCTTGAAAAGCTGTTCAAACTGATTGATCATAACCTGCCTGTACCAATGATAGGTTCGGGTAATAATCCCTATCAGTTCATATCTGTGTTTGATTGCGCAGAAGCAGCCCGCCTTGCGTGGAAAGCAGGTTTTCCAAATGAAGCTTATAATCTTGGTTCAAACAATCCTCCGCCGGTCAAGAGGCTTCTCGGCGACCTGATCAAGGAGGCCAACTCATGGTCAATCCTGGTGCCAACCCCTGCCCCGCTGGTCAAGTTTGCCCTCAACACCCTGGATTGGATAAACACCCCGATCATGGATCCGGAGCAATATATGATTGCTGACGAAACCTGCATTCTTGATTGTTCCAAAGGGAAACGTGACCTTGGCTGGATACCAAAACATCGTGACGAGGACATGCTGAAAGCTGCCTACCGCGAATACCGCGCAAAAATTGATGCGGGGAAATCATCAACCACAATCGCACCAACGGCTGAGGCCACCTGAATTATCGCAATATTGCAACCGCCCCTATGATACAGGAAATAAATCCATGCTTGATACGCCAATAAAATCTGAAGACTTAAGTGATGCCCGAATGATTAGCCAAACACCTTCTCTGGCAACGCCTGCCAAACCGGAACTGCTCAGTGTTAACGATGCCAAGGCAATGAGCCTGGAAAAGATGACCGATCTGTTCAAGACACATTTGAATCCCGGCCAGTATCATTTCATGAAACTTCTGGGTTTTCACAAGGTCAAGATCGAACGCGCCGAGGGCATGTATTATATCGACGACAAGGGCCGCAAAATCCTTGATTTTTTTGGTGGTTTCGGCTCCCTTGCTTTTGGTCACAACCATCCGCGTGTACTCAAGGTTCGCAAGGAATTCCAGGAGGAAAATCGCCACGAAATTGCCATGGCATTTTTGTCCCAATATGCCTCCACCCTTGCCTACAATCTGGCAAAAGTGTCACCTGGCGAGTTGAATATGGTGTTTCTTGGCTCCTCGGGTTCCGAAGCCATGGAAGCAGCCATCAAGGTTGCGGAAAAGGCACAAGGGCCAAAGCGCTCCAAAATCATCTATGCGGAAAACTCTTTCCACGGCAAAACCAAGGGTGTGTTGTCAATGACCGACAGCCCGATGTACCAGTCTAAATTCAAACTGGTTGAAAATGTGGTAAAAGTGCCCTTTGGTGATATAGACGCCATCCGCGCAGCCCTTAACAACGATCCGGAAATCGGCATTATCTGTCTTGAAACCATTCAGGGCGGCGGCGGCATCATTCAGGCACCGGTCACATTCTGGCAGGAATTGCGCGCTCTTTGCGACGAGAAAAACGTGTTGTGGATTGCCGATGAAGTCCAGTGCGGGCTTGGCCGTTCGGGCCGTTTCTACGCCTTTGAACATGCAGGTGTTGTGCCCGACGTGACCGCTCTTGCCAAATCTCTTGGTGCCGGCAAATGCGCCATGGCGGCGATGATTGCCACCACCGAAGTCTACATGAAAGCCTATGGCAAACCGGCCAATGCAATGATCCACGGACCTGCCACCTTCGGCGGTATCGGTGAAGCCTGTGTCACGGCGATTGAAGGTCTCAATATTCTTTATGATGAGGATCTCATCGGCAACGCGGCCCGCTCCGGCGATTATATGCTGCAGAAGCTCAAC
>QIIJ01000515.1 GCA_003232595.1 Aurantimonadaceae bacterium
TTGAGTGCCCAAAATCGAAATTTCGGCTGATTTTGGGCATTTTTCCTTGAAACTCATCTAAAAACATGCAAACATTCAATTATATAAGATTGTAAAACGGGAACATGATGGCAAAATTTTTGCGCACAGTTGCGCCGGTAATTTGTAGCATGATTTTTTCTACCGCTGTATTGGCCGATACGCACCCGGATATTGAGTTCGGCGAATATTTGTCTTCAGAATGCACCGCCTGTCATTTGCTTTCCGGCAAAGAAAGCAACATCCCGTCAATCATCAACTGGGAGCCTGAAGCAGGCCTACAAAAATAAAGAGCTTGAAAACGAGGTGATGCAAAATATCGCCACACGTCTCAGCAAGAATGAAATCGATTCCCTTGCGGCCTACTTCGCCACAATAAAACCGAAAGAAGACACTAACTGATACGCAACCAAAACATCCAATTCCATCGGGAGGGTTAATGATGGCAAAACTTACACGTAGAAAATTTGGACAACTGGCCGGAGCATCGGCAGCGGCAGGCATAATCGCCTCACCGACGCTGTTGCAGGCTGCGGTACCAAAAGTTGTTGTTATCGGCGGCGGTGCGGGTGGTGCAACCGCTGCACGTTATGTCGCCAACGGCGCAAAAGGTGCCATTGAAGTCACCCTGATCGAGCCAACCAAGAAATACTACACCTGCTTCTTTTCAAACCTCTATCTCGGTGGTGTGGTTGACTATGAATCGATTGGCCATACCTATGACAAGCTGGCTGTCGAATACGGCATCAACGTTGTACACGACTGGGCAACCGGTGTTGATCGCGAAAAGAAAATGGTCATGCTTTCCTCGGGCGCAACGGTTCCCTACGATCGTTTGATTGTCTCGCCCGGCATTGATCTTAAATATGATTCAGTGCCCGGATACTCGGTTGGTTCAACCAATGCGATGCCACATGCATGGAAATCTGGCAGCCAGGTACAATTGCTGAAGGCCCAGGTGGACAACATGAAAGAGGGTGGAACCTTTGTCATGGTACCGCCACCAAATCCTTTCCGCTGCCCTCCTGGGCCCTATGAGCGGATTTCAATGATCGCCAAAATCTTCAAGGAAAAGAACCCGACAGCAAAAATCGTTGTTCTTGACCAGAAAGAGAAATTCTCCAAGCAGGGTCTCTTTCAGGAAGGCTGGAACAATCATTACGATGGTATGGTGGAATGGCTTGCGCCTTCAATTCACGGTGGCATCACGAAAATTGACCACCGCGCCATGACAATCGAAACCGATCTCGATACATTCAAGGCCGATGCCGCCTGTGTGGTTCCGGCCAATACAGCAGGCAAGATTGCCTCAATCGCCGGCCTGACCGATGACAGTGGCTGGTGCCCGATTATTCCGGCCACCATGCAGTCAAAAATGGATGAAAACATCCACGTTATCGGCGACTCATCAATTGCCAAGTCGATGCCAAAATCCGGCTTTTCCGCCAACAGCCAGGCTAAAGTTGCCGCCGCAGCCGCACGCAGCGCACTAACCGGCTCCAAGGTGTTTGGCTCTAAATTTGCCAATACATGCTGGAGCCTGATTGCTGCAGACGACGGCATCAAGGTTGGCGCCGCCTATGAGGCAGGCCCGGAAAAAATCGATGTAACCAGCAAGTTTATCTCCAAAACCGGAGAAGACGCTGACCTCCGCAAAGCAACCTACGAAGAATCCGTCGGCTGGTACGACGCGATTTCTGCCGATATGTTCGGCTGATACAATTATTGAGAACACCACAAAGGCCGCTCATTCGGGCGGCCTTTTTCCGCCTATTTTTTTGGCCCGAGAAGTAACATGATTTCAGGCCGGTTGTTTTGCCGGGCAAGGTCCAGTGCGGACAGGCCATCGCCATTCGTACTGATGGTATCTGAATTTGCATCCAGCAAAACGCGCACAGCGGCAACATGACCGTTTTGTGCGGCTCTCATGAGCGGGGTAAAACCACCTTTGTCCGCACGGTTCACGTCTGCTCCCTTTTCCAGCAGGGCAGACAAAATACCGGTTTTACCCAGTGCTGCGGCATAGTGCAGTGCTGTTCGTGCCAACGGGTCGGTATCGTTAGGATCAACCCCGTTCGCCAGCAGTAAATCGACTTTATCCACCTCGGCATTACGCACAGCTTCGATCAGAGGCTGTGTTTGGCCAAACGGTGTTACCGATTTTGCGCTCATTGGTGTTACCGATTTTGCGCTCATTGTGGCGGGTAGCATTGCGGCCATAAAAACAAGGATGCGTGAAGCGATTTTTAGCATTTTCTCGTCGATATTTTCTGGGTGAAGGCAACCGGAACAGGCCCGGTTGCCGATTGCTGAACAGTTTCTTGACTGGTTAACGAATGTTTTTGTTCATTTCGCGAATAACGTCCAGCGATTCCTTCAGCAGTTCGAGATGCTGCTGCATGAGATCACCGATGCCCGGTTTACCGTGTTTGGGTTTTTTGCGTTCATCGTCTTTGCGGGCATCTGCAACCTGCACTGCGCAGTCGGCGGTCAACGCTGTTTTGTCGATACCGATAGTCACGAGGTGTAAACCGGGTCTCGCCTTGGGCGGGATTGGTAACTCGAATTTGGAATTGCCGCGATTATCGGTTTCGCCTGTGGCTACCTGCTCGGGACCAACCAAGGCATGAAACGGCTGTTTGGGAAGCAGCCCTTCAACCAGGACAGTGACCTTGCCGCCGGGTTTGGCTTGGTTCAACACATAACAATGGGGGAAATCGGGATCTTCAAGTACAAATGTCCGGTCTCCTTTTTCTTCAGAAAGACGGTCAATCTTTTTGGTTTCGATGTCCTCGACTATCACATCAACGGTTACGGGCTGACCAGGACGAATGCCGGCAGATTTGGCCGGTAATGATGCAACAACTGTATCATAGATGCGCGCATTGCCGATATCCGGAGTTTTCAGGCCAGGCACATCGACCAGATAGGGGGTCATTTCCAGGGTCTGCAACTCGGAGAATATCCGGGGAAATTTTTCAAACTCCACACCGTTCCAACGCCAGGCACTGGCCCGTGTTTCAGGAAATCGCACATCAACGCGGATAACAATATCCGCATTGCCGATGGCCTTTGCCGTCAATCCCAGCTTGGCAACCTGCTCGGGATTGCCACCCTTCCCGTCGCCACTCGTGTTCATGATTATCCAGTGTACCGAGGGGCGGTTGTTGTTTTTTTGATGTATACCGGCCAGTTGGTTGGAGATATAAACACGGTTGAGTTTTTTGTCGAGAGAAAGGCGAACCGAAGCCAGATCCTGCCAAGGTTCCATTTTCATGTCATCTTTGCCGTCCATAATCCTGTCAGCAATAAAATCACCGGGATCGACCTTGAGCGGCGGGTCAATTTCCAGGCCCGGCACAATATTGGATGAGTCTCGGGCCACAGTGGTTTGTCCGGCCGCAAAGACGACATTATCAATTTGCCCGTCCCCGTTGTCGTCGACCGAACTCGGATTCATCAATAGCGTATTGCCGGTGACGTGGTCGAGACCAAGGGCGTGTCCAAGCTCATGACCGACAAGCTGATCAAAGGGATCAGTCAGCACAAAACTGGTATTGGTGCCAGGAAAGGTGCGGTCGGGGCTTGCCGGATGCAGATAGATGTTATCGATAACCGCAATACGTCCATCATAAGGTGCGCCACAGGTGGTGTGGGCGCCCATGGGCTGGCTGCAACCGCCCCAGCCAATGACCCCGACATAGGTGCCAGCAGCATCGTGAAACAGGCCGACATTAATCGCGGTTACGCCAACATTAGCCCGGCCAAGTGCAGAATAAGCGGCATCGCAGGCCGTAATCAGGGCGTTATATTCATTACCGAAAGCGTTGACATCCTCGCCTCTGACATCACCGGGCGTGGCAAGGGCGGTATTCGGGTCGGCCAGCTGCGGAAAGTCGAGAACGGTCCAGGCATTGTTGATTGCCGATCTGAATGTGATGCCTGCCGTATTGATGTAGATATTGTCGGTCGGGCGTTCGTGGCGTCGCCACAATATGGCATCTGTCTCGGTATCACCATTGAGGTTCGGGTTGGCCTGGGCGGGCGAACCTATCACCGGACACCACGAAATCGGCACGTGCAGCAAGTCGACACCGCCGGGACCGACACCGACCGCATTGGCCTGTGATGTGGCTGCAATGAAAAGTGTGGCCAGCGCAGCAGAGTTGCGCAGCTTGATAAATGTTTTTGAAAGTATAGATTTTTGCCGAGACATTTGGATTCTCCCTTGTCCGTATTCCCAGCCAAGGTGTACAATAGCACAATAAAACACGATTTCTGTGAGTTTATTCACATATGGTAATGATATTTACTTTGAACCAACAAAATACAATCAGTAAACTGGTGGCTATGGCTTCATGGGCAGCACCCTCCGCATTTGTCCGGATAAGGGTTTGATCGAACAGCCGTTTGTGACAAGCGCTATCCGCAATCACTGCGCACTTTTCCGATTTTCATATTGTGACCCTTTGACATATTGGCACACGGATCACCATTGTCGAAACCGCGGAGTTTGTTATAGCGGCTGATCTGCTCCACCATCCCGGCATCACAACAGATTTCCAATCCAGCCTTTTACGGCGGACTGTCACAAGATTTACAAATCCTGGCCTTTCCCGGTCATTTGTATGACAAAATTACACGAAATCCACAACATAACTCCAGGCAATTAACCACCACTGGTATCGAACCATGTAGTTCCAGCCTGAACATTCGAGTCCGAAACAGACAAACCAGTACTGCGGCCTTCGACTTGCCACCGGGAAGGCAAAATAAATGGTGCAGAACTGGCCAGGCCAAAGGAATATATCATGAGCTATTCAAAGGAAATTGAATCCGTCACCAGTCTTGTCAAAAACAATGGCAGTGCCGGAGTATGTTGCCCGTATGCGGACCCAGAACCGTTTCAAGACAGGCCTCGACATTGCAAAATATACGGCGGCCATCATGCGCCGGGACATGGCTGCCTATGACGCTGACCCGTCAAAATATACCCAGTCACTTGGCTGCTGGCACGGATTTATCGGCCAGCAGAAAATGATCTCCATCAAAAAACATTTTCAAAGCACTGATCGTCGCTACCTCTATCTTT
>QIIJ01000334.1 GCA_003232595.1 Aurantimonadaceae bacterium
CAATAGTTGCGGTATCCGGTGTCAGCCCTTCCAGCCATAGAGCCAGTCCATTTGGCTTTGGAGTCTATTTGCCGAGAAATTGCCAAGCAACCTGGAATTAGCGGTTCGAAGGAATATATCACGCCCGACGGCAGACAGCCCTCTCATGTGATAAATCCGGCCGTATTTTCGCGCTGTATGCCAGATCTTTCTGGTTCGAAGTTTGCGCTGATTGGAATATTTTCCCAGCGCCAGCGGAATGTCTTCCGGCTGTTGCGCCAGGCACTTTGCTAAAACCATTGCATCTTCTATTGCAGCAGCACCACCTTGGGCCAGATAGGGCAGCATGGCATGGGCGGCATCGCCGATCAGCGCAGTAGTCTTTTTTGTCCAATGACCAGCCGGATTGATTTCCCTCAACGGCCACCCGGACCAGTTGTCTGCCGATGCAAGCAGTTGGCAAACATCGTCCGACCACTCATTAAAAAACGCCAATAATCTGTCAGGCGCAATATCTTCGACCCGACGGGAAAGTTTCCGGCCGGTCTCTTTGGGTGTTATTGCGACAATGTTCAGCATTCGAGAAGCCCGAACCGGATATGTCACCACATGGCCGTTTTTTGCAATCCAAAGCCTTGTATTGGTAAGGTCAGTATAGGGATGAAGTTTTTCGACAGGTACAAGCGCACGCCAGGCAACCTCTCCGGCGGGTTTTGCAGGAGCTCCTTTCACGATGCGTTCGCGCACCAACGAGCCAACGCCATCTGCACCAATAAGCGCACAACCTGAATATTCCACCATTTCACCGGCGCGAAGTGCCATCACTGTAACGCCGTTTGAATACATCGCGGCGTCTTCAAAGCTGGTGGCAAAGTCGACACTAATTTCCGGATTTTCCCGAGCGGCGGCAAGCAAAATGGCAGCCAGATCGGCCCGATGCAAAACCAGATAGGGAAATTCGTGACGTGTTCTTATGGATTCCCCAAGCGGCAATCTGGAAAGAATAGTGCCCGTGGCTCCGTTGGTAATAATTACATTTTCCGGCGTAAATCCAGCTGCGGAAATTGCCCGTGAAAGCCCCAAACCTGCAAGAATGCGGGTGGCATTGGGTGATAATTGGATGCCAACACCAGCAGTATCGATTGTTTTTGCCTTTTCGATAACCTGGACGCGAAATCCGGCATTTGCCAGAGAAAGTGCAGCAGTCAGGCCGGCTATTCCTGCTCCGGCAATGATAATGGTTCTGCTCTTGCCCACCGTGGTGGCCTTGTTTTTAGAAATAGAATTACCTAAGCCGCATCAACGAGGTAGGTACAGTCAGAAGGAATGGATTCTTTGCTTCCCAGTGAATTGTTATAGACGAAATGTGTTGAGCAATAGGGGCAAACCTTGTCGTTATCATCCCCCATATCAAGGAAAATATGTGGATGATCAAATGGCGGTTTGGCCCCTACACACATAAATTCCTTCGCACCTATTTCAATACGGGAAACCCCGTCGCTGTTGTGGAAATACGGCACCACATGATCTGACATCACATTTATCCTGTTGTTTCGCAAGGTAACTGGAGTTTAGCGCCGACGGTACTGAATTGGTAGTCGAAAATAGCTCGACCCCCAATTTAATAAGCCAGGGAAACAGCGTATTTATTCAACAATAACGCATTCTGTTTTGGGAATTTGTTGGTTTCGGCCCCGCAATAGTGTGGTTTGTCACACCAGTGTATTGGGTATGTGTGAAATTCCTTTCAATTTTCCTATCTTTTACGTAAACGGAAATCCTTAGTGCCGTGCAGGCAGGAACTTTTAATCACTACGTTCCATTTTGGAAAATTGTCATGGAATTTGCCAGGCTTGAAGATGTCGATATCGCTTATATCGACCAGGGCAAGGGTCAACCTGTATTGCTGATCCACGGATTTGCATCGACGGCCAAAATCAACTGGGTATATCCGGGATGGACTGGATTGTTGGTTAAAAACGGCTACCGCGTGATTGCGTTGGATAATCGCGGTCACGGTGCCAGCACTAAATTTTATGATCCGGCCATGTATGAGCCGGATTTGATGGCAAAGGACGCATTGGCTCTGCTCGACCATCTCAAGATCGATCAGGCCAATATCATTGGATACTCTATGGGAAGCCGGATCATGACTTTTTTGACACTTCTTTCTCCCGAAAGGGCAGGGCGGATTGTATTTGGCGGTATGGGTGAAAATCTCGTGAAGGGTGTTGGCCGCTGGCAGCCGATTGCAGCTGCACTGGAAGCAGAAAATACCGACGACATCAAAGATCCCGTTGGTCGAAAGTTCAGGGCATTTGCCGATCAGACCGGCAGCGACCGGAAAGCATTGGCCGCCTGCATTCGCCCCTCACGACAAAAGATTACGCCGGAACAATTAGCCGTTATCACAAACCCCGCATTGGTGGTGGTTGGCAGTGATGACGAAATTGCCGGAGCGCCACAGGTATTGGCGCAAATGTTGCCAAACGGCCAATCGCTGTCTTTGCCCGGAAGAGACCACATGAAGGCGGTTGGTGACAAACAATTCAAGCAGGGAGTTTTGCAGTTTTTTATGGAAGGTGAAAACCAATGACAAAAAGCAGCATTTCCTTTCGCGGTGCCGATAATAACACGCTTGAAGGCGATATTTTTGAAGGCAACGACCCGTCTCACATAGCACTGTTGATGCATGGCGGCGGCCAGACCCGCCATTCCTGGCAGGGTACTGCTGTAATGCTTGCGGACCGCGGCCTGACGGCAATTACCGTCGATGCCCGCGGCCACGGCACCAGCGACTGGCTTGAAGATAAATCCTATACATTCGATTGTTATGCCCGTGATGTGGTGGAAATAGCCGAACAAATAAAAAAAATTTACGGCGTAAAACCAATTTGCATTGGTGCATCGCTAGGGGGCATATCCGCCATGATGGCGCAGTCAATGGCCAAAAGAGACCTGCTCGAGGCCCTTGTTCTGGTCGATATCACGCCAAGAATGGATCTCAACGGTGTTGCAAAGATTCAAGGCTTCATGTCGGCCAACATGCATGACGGTTTTGACAGTGTGGAAGATGCCGCAGAAGCCATTGCAGCCTATTTGCCCCATCGAAAACGGCCGAAATCGCTGGATGGCCTCAAGAAAAACCTGCGCCAGGACGCCGAGGGCCGCTGGCGCTGGCACTGGGACCCTGCTTTCATCGATGGCAAGCTGAGCATCAATACGGTGCCCCCGCATTTCCAGCAGACCCTGCTTGACGCAGCAGCCGACCTCACAATTCCGACATTGCTGGTTCGTGGCGCGCGTTCGGAGCTTGTCAGTGAAGAATATGCCCAGGAATTCCTGAAGCTTGCGCCCCATGCCTATTATACCGATGTGTCCGATGCAGGACACATGGTTGCAGGCGACCGGAACGACGTGTTTTCCAATGCGGTTCTGGATTTTCTTGATACTACAATCCTGAATGCCAATCACGCCGCTCAAGCATGATTGCAGATAACAAGTTGCGCCACTGGATTAGAGTTCCTAAGTGTTTATACTGATATTCTGAATTCAGACCCGGAGCCGTTTATGAGCAGTGTATCCAATATCAAGGGACAGTCCGGCATCGCGCCGCTCGATCCCGTTTGGGCCGCCATCAGGAAAGAAGCAGAAGAGGCCGTTGAAGCCGACAAAATAATGTCTGCATTCATGTTCACAACTCTGCTCAATCAGCCGAACCTGGAATCTGCCATTATTCACCGGATTTCCGAGCGCTTGCACCACCCGGAATTTCCGCGCGACTTTATTCGCCAGATGTTCAATGAAATGTTTGAAGCAACGCCCGAGTGGTCAGATATCCTGCGCGTTGATATTGCAGCTGTCGTCGACCGCGATCCGGCCTGCGAACGCTTGATTGAGCCAATATTGTACTTTAAGGGATTTCACGCGATCCAGACCCACAGGCTCGCCCATTGGGGTTGGCACAATGGTCGACGCGACATGGCGCTTTATCTGCAAAGCCGCTCATCTTCGGTTTACCAGACCGATATCAACCCACAGGCAAAAATGGGCAAGGGTATCTTTATTGATCATGCAACCGGTCTTGTGGTTGGTGCAACTGCTGAAATTGACGACGATGTTTCGATCATGCAGGGTGTAACACTTGGTGGCACCGGCAAGGTTACGGGAGACCGCCACCCGAAGGTTCGTCATGGCGTGCTGATCGGGGCAGGGGCTAAAATTCTCGGCAATATCGAAATTGGCCACTGTTCGCGGGTTGCTTCCGGTTCTCTTGTATTGAAGACAGTTGCGCCAAAAACCACGGTTGCAGGTGTTCCTGCAAAGGTGGTTGGTGTTGCCGGCTGTGCGGAGCCCTCTCGCACGATGAACCAGATACTGGCCGACATAGGCTCACAGAAATGGTCCTACACAATCTAAAAACTGATTTTGCATTCATGTAACGACGGTGTAGAAATGCGTCATCGATTCGACGAGATCACCCAGGAGATTCGCGTGAAACCGGAAGAGATTGCAAAGCTCGACGCTTATTTCAAAAGGACATTCGGAGAAAGCTCACTTCAGGTGCGCGCCAGACCCCGCAAAAGCGACTCAGCCGAAGTCTATAAAGGCGAAGAGTTTCTCGGCGTTCTTTATCGTGACGATGAAGATGACGATCTTTCCTACAATTTTTCCATGGCAATTCTGGAAATCGATCTCTAATCCACCCGCCCGCCC
>QIIJ01000594.1 GCA_003232595.1 Aurantimonadaceae bacterium
TCCGGCGCGATCAAATTTGACAATGTCTCCTTCCACTATGACGCTGACCGGCCAATCCTGAAAAATGTCAGTTTTGAGGTGCCCCCGGGCAAAACCGTTGCAATTGTCGGGCCGTCGGGAGCTGGAAAATCGACGATCTCGCGACTGTTGTTCCGCTTCTATGATATAACCGATGGCACCATATCCATTGACGGGCAGGACATCCGCAAGGTGACGCAAAAGTCGCTTCGTGACAGCATCGGCATGGTGCCGCAGGATACAGTTTTGTTCAACGATACCATTGCATACAATATCCGTTACGGGCGCATTGATGCCGAAGAGAGCGAAGTTGAACGCGCGGCTGAACTTGCACAGATCAAAGACTTCATCGCCACACTGCCCCAGGGATTTCAGTCGGAAGTGGGCGAACGGGGCTTGAAGCTTTCCGGTGGTGAAAAACAGCGGGTGGCAATCGCGCGGACTATATTGAAGGCACCGCCGATTTTGGTATTGGATGAAGCAACTTCGGCGCTTGATACCCAGACCGAACAGGAAATCCAGACAGCACTTGATCTGGTTTCCGAAAACCGCACCACGCTGGTTATCGCCCACCGGCTTTCCACGGTCATTGGCGCTGATGAAATAATTGTGTTGCAGGATGGTTCAATCTGTGAACGCGGCACCCACCGCGAACTGCTTGACAAAGAAGGCCTTTACGCCGCCATGTGGGCCCGCCAGCGCGAAGCCACCGAGGCGGAAGAACGGCTCAGGGCAGCACGGGAAAATGATGAGTTGGGCATTATCGCGCGCAAAGAGCCTGTTTCCTGATATTTGTTCAAACCGGTGATTGGTGATCTTCTCAACTATAATTGTTGGCGAATGCATTTGGCATTGTTATATCAAGGCGGTATTTTCAATTCAGGAGCCGCAATGAGCATTGTCAGCAGCATTCAGGAATCCCTTGTTCCCGTCCACCGGGAGGGATATCGCTTCATTGCCGCATTTTTTGTTGCAGCCATTGTGTTTGGCTGGTTGTGGGCACCGCTGTTTTATCTTGGCCTGTTGCTCACCGGCTGGTGCGCCTATTTTTTTCGCGACCCGGAGCGGGTAACCCCTGTTTCCGATGATCTGGTGATTTCTCCTGCTGATGGGGTGATTTCCCACATCGGACCCGTGGTTCCCCCGCCCGAGCTTGGACTTGGCGAAAAGCCGATGCTGCGGATTTCGGTCTTCATGAATGTCTTTAACTGCCATGTAAACCGGGCACCGGTGAGGGGCAAAATCAGCGGTATATTTTATAAGGCCGGCAAGTTTCTAAGTGCCGATCTGGACAAGGCATCGAGTGAAAATGAACGAAACTCCCTGGTGATTGAAAGCCCGCACGGAGACCTGGCAGTGGTACAAATTGCCGGCCTTGTGGCCCGACGGATTGTCTGCTGGACCGAAAATGGCCATGAAATCGGGGTCGGCGAGCGCTTTGGGCTGATACGATTTGGATCGCGGCTTGATGTCTATATGCCCGATGGGGCAGGCAGCCGCGTCAGCCTCGGTCAGGCCGCTATTGCCGGAGAAACCATTCTTGCCGCATGGTATGACACCGCCAAATCTTCGCCCATAACCAAGGTGTCCTGATGAAGCCTCCCTTCCCACCTTTTGATCCAGACGGCGATGAAAATACCGAAAATGACCAGCCACAGCGGTTGCGTGATATTCCATTTCGGGTACTTGCGCCCAATTTAATCACACTTCTGGCCATCGGTTCCGGCCTGACAGCGATCCGCCTTGCGGTTGAAGGACGGTTTCAGCTGGCGATTATCGCCATCATCTTTGCAGCCATTCTTGATGGCCTCGACGGCAGGGTGGCGCGGTTCCTTAAATCCAGTACGCGTTTCGGTGCGGAAATGGATTCGCTTGCCGATTTTGTCAATTTTGGCGTGGCACCGGCGATTGTGCTTTATATCTGGGTGCTGGGCGAATTGAAATCCATCGGTTGGATAGCAGCGCTGATTTATGCGATTTGCGGCTGCCTGCGCCTGGCGCGATTTAATGTCATGCTAGAAGACCCCGACCGGCCGAAATGGCATAATAACTTTTTTGTCGGGGTGCCTGCACCTGCCGGTGCGATGGTGGTTTTGCTGCCGGTCTATCTTGGTTTCCTCGGGTTGGAGGTTTCCAGATCTGTTGCCGTTATTGTTGCGCTTTATACAATTTTTGTCGGGCTTTTGATGGTGTCAAACCTGCCTACGTTTTCAGGCAAGAATTTTGGCAAACGCATCTCACGTCAGTTGGTTCTGCCATTGATGATTGCTGCGGTATTTCTGGTGGCGCTGTTGTTCAGCTTCACATGGACAACATTGAGCATCGTCAGCATTGGCTATCTCGCTTCAATCCCTTTTGGGCTGCGAGCATGGAACCGACGAATGGCAGTCGATAAACAATAGCACAGGCCTACGCCTATTCAGCGGCTTCTGATGGCAACTCTTCCGGCGGCGGTTTTTTCTGCTTCTTTTTGGCCTTGCGTTTTGCCTCAAGGTTGATGACATCCTTTTCCTCAGACTTCGCAGGTTCAGCCCTGTCCGTCACAACCTCAACAGGCTCGGTGATATTTTGATCAGACCCGGCAGACGCAGTTTTGGTCGAAGCAGCCTCCACGGTCGTGATCTTTGCAGGCACAGTCGCAGCCTGCGATACGTCCTGACCATCGGCTAAAACTTCTCCCCCGGCAGCAACCTGTGCCACCCTGCGCGCCCTTTCGCGGGCGATAAAGCCTCTTGTTGCATTACCAGGTGCGTTCAATGTCCAGAAAAAGCCGTTGCGGACCATGATGGCCGTCGACACCACATTGGTTGGAAATGCCAGCATTGTGGGGATCAGCACCAGGGTGAGCAAGGTTGAAAACGCCAGTCCCGAAATTACCGCTGTGGACAATTGCACCCACCAGATAGAAGTAATGCCACCAACAAGAATGGTCTGCGACAAAAAGTTCACATTGACCTGCGTTGCCATCGGAATGAGACCCAGAATGGTCGTGATCGTGGTCAACATGATGGGGCGAAGGCGCTGGGCGGAAGTTTTTAGCACAGCCTCTCGCACCGGCACACCTTCGCTTCGCATCCGGTTATAGGTATCAATCAGCACAATTGCGTTATTGACCACAATACCAGCCAGCGCGACAACGCCCGTCCCCGTCATGATCATCGAGAACTTCTGCCCCGTCACCATCAATCCTATCAGTACCCCGACCACAGCAAGAACGACGGTTGAAAGGGTTAAAATGGTTTGGTAATAGGAGTTGAACTGGGTAACCAGAATAATGAACATTAAAAACAGAGCAATACCGGCAGCTTTGCCGAGAAATTCTCCAGTTTCTTTCTGCTCTTCATCGGCACCACGGAAACGAAGTTGCACACTTGAGGGCCATTGCTGACCATCAAGCCACTTCTGCAGCTCGGCAACCTTGTCATCAGGCGTAACGGCCTTGCCGTTTTCCTCAAAACCCTCAATCAGGTTGGCCTTGATTGACATGGAATAGAGGCCGTCGCGGCGGGTGATCGATGTTACCTTGGGTTTGGCCGTGCGGGTCACAAAATTGGACAGAGGGACCTGACCATTCGGGGTGCGTAGTTTTAATTGTTGGAACTGGAACAGGGTTCGTTCTTCTTTTGGCAGGCGGACTACGATATCGACCTCGTCATCGGAATCATCAGGGCGGTAATTGCCGATGGTCACGCCATTGGTAACCAGTTGTACCATCGATCCGATGGCGACGATGCCGGCATTGTAGCGCCCTGCTTCTTCGCGGTTGACGCGGAGTTCCCACTCGATGCCAGGCAGGGGGCGCGAGTCTTCGCGATCCTGCATCCCGGTCATTTCGTCAACATGTGTCCGAATCCGGTCGACTGCTGTAACCATCTCGTCATAGCTGGTAGATTTGACTTGAAGCCTGAGATCCTTGCCGGTAGGCGGTCCGCCCTCAATCTTGCGCACTTCAATCCGCATGCCAGCAAGATCGATGGTTTTTGCGCGAATTTCATCGAATATATCGACAGCCTTACGACGGCAGCAATATTCCGAAAGCTCGATCTGCAATTCGCCGACCACATCGGCCGGTTTGTCCTGTACGCCACCAATTATGTTGCCACCCCCGCTGCTGCCGCCACCGGGAGCGCTTGATGTCATGACGACATTTTCAATGCCTGCAATGCGCATCACACGGGCTTCGACCTCGCCCACGAGATCACGAATTTCGATAGCAGAGAGATTGCCGCGAGCGGAGACCAGCACAATGGCCACATCGGGCTCTTCATCAACAAAAAACTCAACGCCGGCATTATTTTCGCCAAACCGCGCAAACACCGTCATCGTTACGCCAATGGCGACTGCAATTACCAGCAGGTTGCCAGCGAGGTTGCCGGACAGAAGTTTCAAGAACCGCAGATAGATACCGATGAGGCCAGGAATGCGATTGATGTCCAGCTTTTCGCTGGATGAAAGCATTTTTGCAACATTGTCTTCCTTGCGTGGCTTTGACCGGCGCCAGGTGACAAAACGGGCGACAAGCGGGCGCACCAGATAGGCAACCACAACGGCCAATACCGCGGCCAGTGCAAAAGCAATCTGTTCAACCGGAAGGTTGATGTTCTGCTGGCTGGCAAATCCGCCAAGCAACCCAAGCACGCCGTCAAGGCCGATGCCGATCAATGCATTGAGGGCCGGAAATGCCAGGAAAAATACCGCAAGCGCAACCAGCCCGATACCAAGAATGCCACTCCAGATACCTGTTGTATAACGTCCAAGCCAGACAGATACCTTGCCCATAATCGTGCCAACGGTGGGTATGAAAACCAGCGCTGTCAGCAGGGATGCGGAAAGAACAATGATTACCATAATCGGCAGGAAGCTCATGAACTTGCCGGCCACGCCGGGCCACAGAAGCAGCGGCAAAAAGGCGGCCAGCGTGGTGGCAGTTGATGAAACCACAGGCCAGAACATCAATCGCGCAGCACGTTTATAGGCCTCCTCAGGCGGCATGCCCTCAGCCATTTTCCGGTCGGCGTATTCCGTCACCACTATTGCCCCGTCGACAAGCATACCGACAGTCAGCACCATGCCGAACATCACCATCATGTTGAGCGTCATGCCAACGGTAGACAGAATCAGGAAGCCGACCATGAACGAGACAGGAATAGACAGGCCCACCAGCAGGCCTGAGCGCAGGCCGAGCGAGGCCACAACAATGATCATCACCAGCGCAATCGCTGTCATGATTGCCGCCTGCAGCGAGCCCTGCACCTCGTCGATGAAACTCGACTGGTCCAGCATGTAGTTGATTTTAATTGTCTCGGGCCAGTCTTTTGAAAAATCAGCGACGATCTTGCGCACGTCGATATTGTTCTGGACAATGTTTGTGCCGGTACGCTTGACTACTTCGATCGCAATCGCCGGTTCACCATTGACCCGGGTGAAGTTGGAAGGGTCTTTGAATGTGCGGCGGATTTCTGCCACTTCGCCGAGGGTGACCACACCTTCGCCGTTCTGCTTGATGGGGATTGAATAAACATCGCGTGCGGTCTCAACCAGCCCCGGCACCTTGACATTAAACCGGCCGGCGCCATCATCGAGAAACCCTGCCGGAACCAGCTGGTTGTACTGGGCCAGTGCGGTGAGCAGTTCACTTTGGGTGATATCGTAGGATTCAAGCTTCATCAGGTCGAGCACGACCTCAAGAATCTCATCGCGGTTACCGGTCAGATTGGCCTCACGCACAGTTGAGACAACCTCGATCTCGTCCTTCAAACGTCTGGCGAACTGGTAAAGTGTGCGTTCCGGTACCCTGCCCGAAAGGGTTACAATAATTGTCGGTTGAAGGGCAAAATTGGTTTCTGCTATAAAGGGTTCATCGGCATCTGCAGGCAGCTGCGCCTGGGCCTCATCAACCTTGTCGCGGATATCGGCAAGCACCAGGTCCTTGTCTGTTTCGATTTCGAATTCAAGCACGACGGCAGCAAAACCCTGGCTGGCAATCGACGTTATTTCTTTCAGGCCATCAAGGCCACGCAGGCTGGTTTCAAGCGGCTTGACCAGCAATCGCTCGGCATCACCTGGCGAAATGCCCTGCTGATTGACTGTGATAAAGTAAACCGGCACATCGATATCAGGATCAGCTTCCTTGGGTATCGATATATAGGACATCACCCCGGCAACAATCATCACAATCATCATGACGATGATTGTCTTGGGGCGGCTCAGAATTGTTTCGAGCGCGTTGATCATTGGGTGGTACTCGCGGAATTCATTGGTTTTTCAGCCGTTTGACTACCGATTTTGTCAGTATTTGCCTTCAAATCCGGGACCGGTTCGACAACTTCTCCCGCGGCAACATATTCATGGCCAAGGGTAATTATATCTGTGCCCGCCTCAATTCCGGCCACCCACATGCCATCTTCAGCCTGGGAGAGAATTTTCACCGGAATAAAAAGTACTTTGTTTTCTTTGTCGACACCACGCACGCCAAGTTCACCACCGTCGGCCAGCGTCAGCCATGAAGGTTTGATCTTGAAGGCCAATGTCGGTTCCAGTTGCACAATACTTGTGGCGGTCACCCCGTCACGCAGTTTTCCATCCGAATTGTCCATGGCGATTTCCACCCGGAAAGTGCGGGTATTGGGGTCGGCATTGGGCGCGATATAGGATATTTCACCAATCTTATCTTCTCCGGTTACAATGCGAACGGCAGTTTTCTGGCCAACTTCGATACGGGAAATATCGCGCTCGGAAACCTGGCCGATAAACAACATCGGATCGGTGTCGATCAGCGTGACACACAGGCTGCCGGGAGAGAGATTATCACCGGCTTCCGCAATCGGTTCGGTTATCTCACCGGCAACCGAGGCACGCACTTCGGTGCGGGCAAGATCCTGCTTTACGGCTTCAATCGAGGCCATTGCGGCATCCATTGAAGCCCTGGATGCGCGCAGGGTCGATTCTGCTGCAAAGCCTTTCTTTACCAGCTCATCCTTGCCCTCGTAGTCGGCTGTCGCCTGGGCCAGAACGGCTTCGGCCTGCACAAGATTGCTTTTGCGGATACCCTGGTCGATGACGCATAACAGGTCGCCCGGCTTGACCTTGTCACCCTTGTCCACGACCCGGCGCTCCAGTGTGCCACCGGTTTCAGCGCGTATGGAAATTGTTGCATCCGCCTGGGTGCGGCCGCGGATGAGCAGTTCTGCTGTTCTTTGTTGCGGCTGCATGGTTTGCACCCTAACCCTGAACACAGCGCTTGAACGCGCAGCTTCACGTTCGGCAATCGGCTTTGCTGCACCTTCTGTTCCGGCAGTGCCCCCTTCGATGTATTTGCCGGTATACATCCAGCCACCGATTGCAGCAGAAATCGCCAGTGCAATTACATGGGAACCACGGATTTTAAACGCCATCATTCATTCCTGTTAACTCGGCCTTTGTCCTGGGAGGGTTTTGGGCCTATTCTGCTGCTTCGGTCATGGCCAGCAACTCATGCTGGTTTTCCTTAAGAAAATCCAGGGATGCCCCAACACAGGCGCGGCCATACCGGCCCACCCAACACAATCCGTCATGAGCCCGCTCCAATCCGGTCGCATCGATCTTGGCAATTTCCTCTTCGAGATAGGCAAAGCGTCGTTCGATGGCCTGTTCAAGTGTTTCGCGGTCGACAAGTTTTGCATTAAGCGCCAGCAGCAGAAATTCTGATCTAAACAAATCATGTTGGGGCGGAATTTTAAGGGTTTCGAGAAACCCGGCCCGCCCGGCGTCAGTTATGGAATAGACCTTGCGCGCCGGCTTGCCGTCCTGGGCCTCCAGTCGACAAGTTACCATTCCATCGATTTCCAGCTTGTTCAGTGCCGGATAGATCGAACCAAAACTGGCATCAACAAAATAACTATACTCGGCATCTGTCGACAATTTACGGATTTCATAGCCCGTCGCGTCACCCAAATTGAGAATAGCCAGGCACAATGTGCGTACGTTCATGTATTTTCGTCTTGTTCGATACCTAAAGGCACCCGATTTGCTCTCACGTTAAGAACATACAGGCATATGCTCGCTTTGCATATGATTTTTAGTCATATGGTTAGCAAACATATATCGAACAAGCATATAAGATGAATCTATTGCGATTCAAGACCCGTCAGATAATTATTTCAGGAGAATGTTTCGGGTTGCGGTCGAATTGATTCAATGAAAATTAATCAGCTGTTTGAGCCATTTCATCGAGTTGTTTTCGCTTTCCATCTGGCGGTGCAGCTCACGCATCTTGGAAATCCGGATGTTTAATTCGGTCAAATATACATCACAGGCTGCAGTGATTTGCGGGTTGCGATATTCGCCCTGCTGGTTGATCATAGTTCTGCCCTCAAAAATACGATGTCGGGCCAGCATCGTACATTTCGTTTAACATCCGGTAAATGCAAAGGTTTTCAGGACCGGCTGCCCAGATCAAGCTCGCCGAGCGCAAATTTTCGGGTACTCACATAGTCTGTTTTACCAGACCCAAGCAAAGGAATATCATCGATTAATATGATATCGCGCGG
>QIIJ01000602.1 GCA_003232595.1 Aurantimonadaceae bacterium
TTGAGGGAAGAGAGATGCAAAACCAGCATCAGGTTAAAAAAGTCCATGAACGCCGGATTTTCGGCTTGCGGATAATCAACCGCTTCAGGAAATCCGAAGATGGAGTCGCTGCAATTGAATTCGGCATGCTGGTGCTGCCGTTTTTGATGTTGCTGTTTGCCATTATTGAAACAGCGCTCGGTTTTTTTGCGGGCCAGGTATTTGAAGCCGGTGTTGATACTGTCGGACGGCGGATTCGTACGGGTCAGGTCAAATCTGCCGATGTAACCGTCAATGATGTGCGCAATGATATCTGCTCCAGAACATGGGGGCTTTTAACCTGCAACGATATCAAAATCGATGTACGAACATTTACTGCGTTTCCAGACACCCCGCTTACAACACCACGCGATTCTGACAATAATCTTGATGTATCCGGCTTTCAATTCGAAACAGGCGATGCAGGGTCAATCGTTGTGATGCGCGTTTATTATGAGTGGCCAGTCTTTTTTGACTACCTGTGGCAGGCATCAAACAACCTTTCAAATGGCGGTCGTTTGATGGTGGCAACCATGGCCTTCAAAAATGAGCCTTTCAGCACAGGTGTTAACTAGAAGACGCCATTTCCACAGCGACACGGTAACGACACGGGTAAATTGTTATGACCAATATGAGAATATCAGACAAAATCAAATATGCCGGCGCTTCCATCCAGCACGGATTACTGGCGATCAGAAATGACCTGCGCGGAATGAGCGGTATTGAATTTGCAATGATCGCCCCCATGCTGATCGGCATCTATCTCGGCGTTGCAGAAACCGCACTGGGCGTTACCAACAGCCGCAAAGTTTCGCGGGTAGCAGGAACGCTTGCAGACCTTGTAGCACAGACCGAAAACATTACCGGCAGTGAAGTCGATGGCATTATGAATGCCTCGGTCTCTGTGATGGCACCCTATAGTTCAGATGGACTGGTTATCAAGGTTGTCGGTGTGCAGATCGATGAATTTGGCGATGCGACCGTTGCATGGAGCCGCTCTAAAAACGGTTCTGCCCCTTCGGTCGGATCCGGCTATTTCATCCCGACGGATATCAAAATCCCGGACACATTTCTGATTGTCACAAATGTCTCCTATGACTATTCGCCAAACCTTGGCAGCAATCTTATCAGTAGTTTCAATTTCAATGAAACAAATTACAACGTGCCAAGAACCAGCGCGACTGTTCAATTCGCGAACTGATTGCCTACGGCCGATTATCCGTCGTTTGAAGTTGATTGCCCGGCCTTGTCTGCCGGGCGTCTTGATTCTGAGGCCAGATCAATCAGATACTGGTAATCTGCCTGGCTGACTTTGTAAAAGCCACCGTCGCTGAAATTTTCCACCGCATCATAAGCCGCCGGGTTTTTCCGGTTTAGCTGTAACAGAAACTGCTCGATTTTCTCTTTGGCCTGATCGGGCAGTTTGTTGCTGACCACATGAGGGCTGCCGGGGATAGGGCCTGATTTCCAAAGGATGGCAAATTCAGCGATATTGCGGCCGCTTTTTTGAATGAGGTCAACAAGGGTTCCAGCCGAATAGCCGTTGGATGCCTGGCCGCTCATGGTACTCCAGCCAAACAGGCCGTCAACCTCTCCGTCCAAAAACAAATCAACGGCTTTTTCCGCCGACCCGGCAGCGACAAGCCCGACATCGTTTGCGGCTTCAGGTTTCTTTGAGAATACCAGTCCCTGTTTTTGCAGTTCACGGGTGGGCACGATGTAACCTGTAAGAGATTTCTCCGTCGAATAGGTGACACGTTTGCCGGCGAATTCTTCCAGTGAGTTGATCCTGGCCTGATCGACTATCAGAATCGAAAAGAATTGCCTGGCGCCGCCTGCAGGGTTTGCAGCGGCGACCGGTTCCGCGCATTTGCATTTTGCCCACAGATTTGCAAAGGCCGAAGCGGAATAAATGCCGTAATCTATTCGACCGTTGATCTGGGCATTGATCATCGAGGAAAAATTTTTGGAAATTACTGCCTTGACTGTAATCTGCAAATCATCCTCCAGCGCCTGGCGGAATGGTTCGATGTAACGCCTGGTAATGGCCGGCTTCCGGTCTCCGACAATTCCGATATTTATTGATTTCAATTCATCGCGCCACTGGGCTCCCGATGGAGAAGCCAAAAAGATCACAAGCAAAATGGTCAATATCATCCGGTAGATACTGTTGCCCGTGATTGCTGTTTTTGTTTTACACGTCTGGCTTGTACCCAACATGATATAAAATGCCCCATGGTCAGTAGTTTTGATATCAATAGCGCTGAATTGGTTAAATTCCAAACAAACCGAGCATTGAATAAAACACCACCATTTCCACGACCGTAATTACAAACACAAACAATATCGCCGGCAGGCTGGAAATCTGCAGGGTGATGCGGATTATGTTATAGGTGGCAACCGCAAATACCACCGTCAACCCGAATACAATCAACAGCAGCAACGGCGAACCACTGGCTGCCTCACCACGTGCCATCAGGCTGGTTGTCACAACAAACGGAAATGCGATGACATTGAGCGCAAGGCTGCCCCAGTTATAGGAAATCACACAGATAGGATAATTGGCCTGCACATTGATTGATCTTGCAATCCCATAGATGACCACCAGAGCCACAAGATAGGCCAGCAGGGATGATAATTCGCGGGCAAACATATAATAGGGCAGCGAAACAACTTCATCACCGGTGTTTTGCGGCGTCACGAGACCATAGCCCAAAAAATCAAGAAACAAAGAAAACGGTAATATCCAGATCAGGGCCATGAATGAGCGCCAGAACCCGGAGGCCGAAAGATCAAGACCAGCCAGGCCCTGCGGAATGCCGCGCATAATGTCCACGCTGGCAATCGCATAACGAATAACATCGTTTATTCCGCCCGGGCTGCGCTGACTGCTGGCCATTAGAGCATGCCCTATTCACTACCGGCGGAAGGTGAAAAATAACGGGTAAGGAAATCACAATAGATGCCGGTGAGCCGGTCAAGATCATCAAGTGATACCCGCTCATCGACCTGGTGCATAGTCTGACCGACCAGACCAAACTCCACCACCGGACAATAGTCCTTGATAAAGCGCGCATCCGATGTACCACCGCCGGTGGAAAGCTCCGGATTTGTGCCGGTAACGGCCTCAACAGCTGCAGAAAGGGTGTCGACCAGAGCATCATCCCTGGTTAAAAACACCGGGCTTGGACGATCAGGCCATTCGACATCAAATGAAACCGGCTCCCTTCCCTGTCTTAGTGCCTGTGATGCCGCACCACGCTTAAGCCTTGCAACAATCTCGCCTTTAAGGGTTTCGACGCTCCAGGTATCGTTGAACCGCACGTTGAATGTGGCTTTTGCCGTGGCCCCGATAACATTGGCTGCAGGGTTTCCGGTATCAATCGTTGTCACCTCAAGATTGGTTGGCTGAAATTCATCCGTTCCCTGATCAAACGGCTCAGCCAGCAGTTCAAAACAAAGCGCCACCATGCCTCGCACCGGATTATCGGCCAGATGAGGATAGGCAACGTGGCCCTGAATGCCGGTCACGGTGATTTTTCCGGTCAGGCTGCCACGCCGCCCGATCTTGATTGCATCACCCAGTTTTTCGGGATTGGTCGGCTCGCCAACAATACACGCATCAAGCACTTCGCCTTGTGCCTTTGCCCATTCAAGCAGCTTGATGGTGCCGTTTATGGCGGGGCCTTCCTCATCACCGGTGATCAAAAGGGATATCGAACCCTTCGGTTTCCCCTCCCCGGCCAGATATAGTTCCACTGCTGCAATAAAACAGGCAATGCCACCTTTCATGTCAACAGCACCGCGACCGATCATCATGCCATTATCAACGGCTCCCTGAAATGGCGGGCTGGTCCAGGAACTCTCATCACCCACCGGCACAACATCGGTGTGACCGGCAAAACAGAAATTGGGAGCCCTGGTGCCCAGGCGCGCATATAGATTTTCAACATCGGGGGTGCTTTCTGCAGAAAATACCAGCCTGTGAGTTTCAAATCCGAGCGGCTTCAGCAGATTTTCCAGCACATCCAGCGCGCCACCCTCTTCAGGGGTAATCGACGCACAACGGATCAACTGATGCAGAATTTGTGCCGGCCTGGACAGAGTGCTTGCCATTCGATCCTCAGTGCTCATCTGGAACAGGTGATGCACCAAACTGATTTTTACCGGGTTGGCCTGGCCAGAATGCAAGGGCCAGAAAAAACAGCATGGAAACCATCGGAACAAAAACCAGAATAACCAGAAACCCGGAAAAACCCATGTCATGCAGGCGCTTTACCGACAGGGCCGCACTGGACCACGCTGAAATTACCAGAACAGCAAGCAAAACCAGCCCCCATATTCCAATTTCAGCACTGTCTTTGGGAGCCTGAACGAGTTGAATAAGAAGATAAGTGTATATGGCGATGAAAAACACCGCAGATAAAACATAAGTCATCCGCCGGATGCGGCCGGTAAAGCCGAAAAACAGCCATTTCAGGGTATAATCCGGTTCTTCCTGCATGATTTCCTAGTCGCGCAACAATTCATTGATCGAGGTTTTGGAGCGGGTTCGCTCATCCACCGTCTTGACGATGACGGCGCAATAGAGATTGGGGCCCGGTTCACCATTGGGCATCGGTTTGCCAGGCATTGTGCCCGCTACCACCACCGAATAGGC
>QIIJ01000302.1 GCA_003232595.1 Aurantimonadaceae bacterium
TGAAACACTATTGGCCATTCTGTTTCAAACATTAACATGCAAATGAATCGTTGTGCTACATTTTGACAAATCCATAAATGCGAATACAATGTAGTCACAATCCACTTGGAATTATGAAAATGACCGCAACTCCAACGACGATACGCCTGAATGAACAAAACCGCGAAAATATTGATCGCTTCAGCAAACTTACAAATCGCTCCAGATCATACATAATCAATGAGGCGGTTGAAGCCTACATCCAGGACCGTATTCACTATGTGGAAAAACTGGATAAAGCTGTTGCTTCAATCGACAGCCAACCAACATATGCCGGTGAAGATGTTTTTTCATGGATGAAAACCTGGGGCACCGAAGAAGAAAAACCGCTTGACCAGAGCCCATTGGTTTCCCAGACAAATTAAACATGAAAATTGAATTTACTACTCCCGCACTCAACGATTTGGAAGAATTGCGGTTGTATTTTTCGGAGCGATCAGAAGCAGGGCTAAAAAGCATAATATCGGAAATTGAATACGCGATCAAAACAATTCCCGAAAACCTTTTAAGTGGCCGACCAACCCCGAGAGATGATGTTCGGGAAATTGTCACTATTAAATACGGATTTTTGATACCATATCATGTTCGTGGTGACACTCTGTATATTCTACGCATCTATCGAAGCATGCGAAAACCACTCGATTATGACAAAATTCTGAATCCGACTTAATTCTGCAAATTTTTGCCCAATCACAACACTGCCCTGGCGGACCTTACGATGTTTTGAATTGCCGCTTTATAACGTTTGAATTCCACTGAAACCCGCCGAACTTTCCTGGTTGTGGTGGTTGAGGATGCAATACGTGGCGGGCGTTTGCCGCGTCTGGACATTTTCCGTTCAGCCCAGTTGATGATTTTTGCAACATTCCAGCCATTGAGGAAGGGGTTTGCTTTCATGACATTGTTGCCCATCACAGAAGCAACAGTCATATCGGTTGGGGATCTTAATATGGTATTTGCCCCTGCTGAACCTAAAAAATGGGCCAGATACAAACGGCCCGGCGTAATCGCATGGCCACGGGAACGCAAATAGGCTTCGTTCTCGCGGGTGAATTTAAGCAGCATTTCTCGGGCAATGGTTGGCTCAAACCGCAGATTCAGTATCTCCTGCCGCGAGAGCGATTTTGCCAGATCCGGGCGATAGCGGTTTATCATTTTCATCCAGGTTGAAGAGATAAACTGCCCCAGACCGGATGCTGATGAAAGCGGGTTTTTTGCATCGGCTCTGCCGCCACTTTCAATTCTGATGATACTGTCCACCAACACATTAGCTGATTTACCGCCGATTCCCGCATAGGTAATTGCTGTAGCCAGCGGGTTGGTCGCGCGTTTTCCGCGATATAGCTCAAAATGCAAATGCGGACCGGTCGAACGGCCCGTGGTGCCGACATAGCCGATAATATCGCCAGCTTTGACTTTGCGTCCCGCTTTTGCTTCGGTGGCGATCCTGTCCATGTGGGCATAGCGGGTTTCCCGCGCCTGGGAATGAGAAATTTTGACAAAATTACCGTAGGAACCTCCATCACCGGCAAAGTTTATTTTGCCGTCAAAGGCTGCATAGACCGGCGTACCGGTGGGTGCTGCCCAATCGACACCCTTGTGCATGCGAACGGTTTTCAAAACGGGGTGTTTTCTTGGGCCAAACCGCGATGTCAGAACACCGTTTACCGGCGTAACCATGCCGTTGCGAACAGTGAGCGTCTGGACTTCATCCTTGTCTGTAATGCAGGAGTAAGAAGCCCGTCCTTTGGGACGAAAGGAAAAACACTCAAGGTTTTTGTTGGGGCCCTGTACACCTGCATATAAAATCTTTCCCGAGTTTCGCGCGCCATCGCGGGCTGTATCAGAAAAAACAATCAGCAGCCTGTCGTCCGGTTCGGTAAAGGCGTTGAGATCGAATGTACGCGACATCAGCTGGATTGTTTCGCCTATCAGGGATGAGGACATGTTATTGCGTGCAGCGGTGCTGTAGATGGCATCAAGCAGGCGATATTGGCGTTTTGGCCCGGTTTCCTCAGCTTCCTCGGAATAGTTAAACAAATCATCACGAACCCAGGGGTCTGCTCCGGCAACAAACTCGCTTTGATCCGAGATCGCCAGCGTGCCCAGATATGTGTCCTGGCTGTATATGGACACCTGAACCAATTGCAGCGTTGAAGAGACGGGGCCGGATTTTACGGTTCTGATAGCTGCAACGTAGCCGACTTCCAGATTCTCAATGCCGATGATTTTTTTCATCGCTTCACCAGCAAGCTTTGCATCAGTCGCGCTGATACGGTGCTCCAGCAGGAAACTGTCCAGTGTGCGGGTGCTCAAAACGCGCACAAAAAAATCTTCAATACGCTTGAATCTGTCGACCTCCCGGGTTGTTTCCACGACACTGGTATTGTTCTCGATTTTAGTCTTTTTGAACTCTGGCAATTCTTCTATACCACCTGAAATGGTTTCACCCCAACCGCCGCCTGAATCTTCAAACTTACCAATGACGGTTGGTTCGGCTTCCGCAGCGGGAAAATTTTCTTCTGTCATCTTGTCACTGACGATGTCCTGACGACGACCGGACTGGGCCTGGAAAAAGGCGAAATCCTGCTGGCGGGACGGCAAAGTGGTCATGAAACGCTCGCTCGATGATAACATTGTATCAGCCAGAACCTGCAATTTTTCAGAAACCCGTTGATCGGTAATATCCGGCGGCCTTGCGATAGGGCGAATTTTGGGAACACCATCCCCGCCCTGCCCGATGCTGATAATCAGCGGATCGCCGGCAAGATCAACAATGGCCGGGGCGAAACCAATAAATGGTTCGTCATCAACACCTTCAGCAATTTGTGGTTCCAGCGGAGTTGGGGAAAATAGTGACAACTGGTCCCAGATATATACAATTGCAAAAACAACCCCGACCGTGGTCAATGCCAGCCCGGCAAAAATAATGCGCATCAAGCGTTTTTGACTTCGCCGTTTGCGGCTTCGGCCTTTTTGCTTTTTAAATGACCCGTCAATCTTGTGCATGCATGAATGTGCTTCGCTCGTTTCTGAAGTTGCTGATGCGCGTTATATAATAACTCTGATATTCGTCTTGGGATTCCGCTTTTAAACAGCTCAATCGGGCACGCTTTAGCGGAAAACGCCACTGCTGAGGCCTTTTTTCAATGCCTTCTTACGCGCTGCACGTTTTGTTCTTTTCTTCGTTGTCTTTTTCTTGACTGCGCGCACTGTTTTCTTTTTACCACGCGAACTACTGGTGGCCTTTTTGCCCGATCCGCTTTTACGGGTGGCTACTTTTTTCTTTTTCTTTTTCTTTTTTGGCTTGATAATAGTTCTTTTGCAGACCACAACCTCTTCGCTCTGCAAACTGGCCAATAAAACACCGGTGGGTTCAAGCACATCCGGTGCGATTTTTTTGTTGCCGTAGTACCTTAACAATGCGCGGGCTGAATACGCTCCCCAGATACCATCAACCTTGCTGCGATAACACCCCAACCGGGAAAGCTCGGCCTGAACTTCAATCGCATGAGATGGTGGTGTTATTGATTGTTCTTTTGCCGGTGTAATGCCGCCTTGCACCCTGTTCGAGCCAGCAGCAGGCTTTTCTTCTCCTGCGCCCAATGATGCAACATCAAACTCGTTTGCCGGTTTTTTTGCAGCACCAGTTGGCGTAACTTCCTTGCCAATCAGCCTTTTGGGGGCCGAGTCAACGGCAACCACACCAATCGATTCAATTTGCCGGGTTGCGGATTTTGCAGAGTTGACCGCCAATGCGACTTCCATATCTGGCGTAACAACTGAAGGTGATTTGCCTGAATTGTCAGGTGGGGACAGCGCTGTGCCTGAATTACGAGATGTCACCGACGTCACCCTTTGGGAGGATGTTGTGCTCTTGGCAACATTTGCAACCGGATCAGCTTTAGGTACAGCGCCACCCGTATTTTGCTGGGTGGCAATTACTGTGCCTTCCGGCTGTGATTGCCCGGACAACTGGCCAGGTTCTCCAACAATCACCGTTGCCTGATTTGCCGTGGTTACGATATCAGCTTCACTGTTATTTGGCTTGACCGGTGCCGTTTTGGCAACACTCACCTTGCCAGTGGGTTGCTGGCCTGTTCTAACGGCTGCAGTAGTCTGGGCAACCTCATCTGCCCTTGGGGCCACATCAATTTTTGAACGCGTAGCTGTTTTCGGAGCAGCTTCATTGCGTGCAAGACTGGCAACAAGGCTTGGTTTTTCGTTTGATTTTCTGGCATAAACCGGGCGCGGAACGGGAATGGAGCTTGCTCTTTTTTGATCTACGCTCTCTGCTTCAGGTTCTGCCAGTTCCGAACGGCTGGTTGTCTCGGAATTTTCATCGGTTTCCAAGCTTGCCAGTTGTACTTCTTCAGATCCAGCCTGTTCAGTTCCGCCCTGGGAAATCTGGAACCGGCCTTTTACCGGTTTATCTTCGTCAACAACAATTTCGGCGGACACCTGCTGTCCCTGCTGAATAAGCAGGGTTGGCTTGACCTTGGTCACGCGAACTTCTCTTTCGCCGTCTTCCGATTCCTCACCGGCTTCGATACGGATACCAAAGCGGGCTTCGAATTTCTTCCGCAAAGACGGATTGAGCGACA
>QIIJ01000570.1 GCA_003232595.1 Aurantimonadaceae bacterium
GGTTGGTGAGGAAACCGTATCCATCGGTATTGGCACCATAAAGAATATCATTATGCAACCAGACCGTATTTACAGCACCAAGCGCTTTGGCAACCGGGTCAAGCCGATCGACAAGTTTGCAGGCCTGTTCCTTGTGCGGCAATGTTATATTTCCGCCAATAAATCCATTATCTACCAATGTATCCAGAAAACCCGCCAGGTCTTCAACTTCCTGCCTGACATAACATCCTTTAAGGCCATAATGATGCAGCCAGTAATTGTGAATTACCGGTGAACGGGAATGGTTGATCGGCAAACCGCAGACGAATGCTTTTCGGCTTTTTTGACTATCCATCAATGATTCCCAGTTCCCGAAGTTTCTTTAGCAACGGAAGCAGGGGAAGGCCGATGACAGTAAAATAGTCACCTTCAATTTGGTCAAACAGTTGAACACCCCTGCCTTCTATCTGGTAGGCTCCGACGCTGCTCAAGACTTCATTGCCAACACCTGCCAGATAGCGCCCGATAAATTGCGGGGTTAGCTTTCTGAACCGGATATTGGCTATGCCAACGTGACGCCAGATTGTTTCGCCGTTCATCGCAAGAACAATTGCCGCGTTGAGTTGATGGGTTTTTCCCGACATCTGCAACAGGTGCCGCCTTGCCGCCGCCATATCTTCCGGCTTGTGAAATTCCAACCCGTCCAGAGACAGGGTCTGGTCGCAACCGATTACAAAATGCGCAGGATAGCGCCGGGAAACTTCCAGGGCCTTGGCCTCCGCAAGTACCTGGGCAATATCTGGGGGTTCGAGGCCAGTATTCTTCAACGGCTGCTCAATGGTTCTTTCATCGATATCCGCAATGATAACATCAAAAATCAGCCCGGCTTTTTCCATCAACCGTGCACGGTGTTTGCTGGCTGAGGCCAGTATCAAACCAGAAGATGAACCGAGATTATTCATTTACGGCTTTCCGTGTTTGTGATTGTCGTACAGGGACAGGATTTCTGCAGCGGTTTCTTCGATCGACTTTTTTGACACATCTATCATTGGCCAGTTGTTGGTTTTGCAAAGCTTTCTGGTATTGGCAATTTCTTCCGCCACCGTTGCACGGTCTATATATTCGTCATCTATTATATCCGCTTCAAATGAAAGTACCCGGTTCTTGCGCAATTGAACAATCCTGTCTGGCGTCGCAATTAACGCGACAATAAACTGGTTACGCGCTTGAAATACGCTTTCGGGCAGTGGCCTTTCCAGATTGAGCGGAATATTGACAACCCTCACGCCATGTTGAGCCAGACAGATTGCAGTTGGTGTTTTTGAAGTTCTGGAAATACCGATCAGAATTATATCGGCATCTTCCAGGTTGTCCGGCAGTTGACCGTCATCATGGGCCATGGCAAAATTCAACGCATCCATGCGTCTGAAATAATTCTTGTTCAATGTGTGCTGCGCACCGGGTCGGCCCGAAGACTGCTGGCCGAGATATGACTGAAACACCTCAATCACCGGGCGTAATAAATTTACCGCAGGAACACCGAGTTCGGCGCAGGTGGCCTCGATTTTTTCGGCCAGCTTTTCATCTGCCATGGTAAAAAGAACGATTCCCGGCTCAGAATCAACATCTTTCAGCACCCGCTCAAGCTCTGCCATATTGGTGACAAATGGGGAAACATGTTCAACTGCATTTGCAGAAGAGTATTGAGCTGTAACCGCACGACTCACGGACTGGATGGTATCGCCGGTGGAGTCAGATATGAGATGAAGATGAAAGTGATTTTTAATTGTCTTCACAGTTTTTCCAAGTCCCTGGGGATAGGCCGGGACAAATTGATGCCGTATTTCAGATTTGCGGCTTTTATCACCAGTCTGCAATAATTTATCAACAGGATAGCCGGAATGGAATGAAAAAATGTTGCTGTGTGGATATCGTGGATTAACTGCCAGTGCAATTTTGCTAACATTCTATCCACATTTTCGAACAGAAATATGAACCTAACCTATTGGTTTTATTTGGTATACTGTGCTGAATACATTGTTCCACCGCCTGTGAATACATCATTCCACAGCGGTGAGTGAAAATAGTTTCGATAATAAATTGTGTAAATCTCATGATCCCTGTAATTCACAGACTAAAAGAATAATAAACCAGAATCGAAGATTTCTTAATTGGGCAAGGCTGTGAATAAAACTGAACCACAACAATCTGACACACAAAAAATTCTGACTGTCATGAAAGGCATTCAAACAGAAGTTCCACCTGTTTGGGTAATGCGTCAGGCAGGACGATATTTGCCTGAATACAGGGCGCTTAGAGAAAAGGCAGGCGGTTTTCTCGATTTATGTTACACACCAGAATTCGCAATTGAGGCAACACTACAACCGATCAAACGATTTGGTTTTGATGCAGCAATCCTGTTTTCTGACATCCTCGTTATTCCTGATGCTCTTGGAAGATCGGTACGGTTTGATGCGGGACATGGCCCTCAACTCGATCCAATGTCTATTGATGATATTGATGGTCTTGAGCCAGAAAATATTATTAATCATTTAAAGCCTGTTTTGGAAGCAGTTGAGGGAATTCGTTCCGATCTGCCAGCAGACACAAGTCTATTGGGTTTTTGTGGGGCGCCCTGGACTGTTGCAACCTATATGATTGCGGGCCATGGTACGCCTGACCAGGCTCCTGCCCGAATATTTGCCCATCAATATCCTGAGGCTTTTGAGAGGCTTTTGAATATAATTGCAAAATGTTCAGCTGAATACCTGGTTGCGCAATTTCGTGCCGGCGCAGACGCTGTACAGATATTTGATTCCTGGGCCAGTGTGCTGGATCAGGATCAGTTTGAAAAATGGTGTACCCGTCCTGTAAAAAAGATCGTCGAACTTGTCAGGCGTGAGATTGACAACGCACCAATAATCGGGTTTCCAAAAGGTATCGGCTCATTTTATCAGGATTACCGCAGTCATACAGATATTGACATGATGGGACTTGACTGGGCCATGCCCATGTCATTTGCAAAAAAACTTCAGGAACAGGGGCCTGTTCAGGGAAATCTTGACCCGACCAGACTTATTGCCGGTGGTCGAGCACTCGATGAGGGGGTTGATGTAATTCTTGAACAACTTGGCAATGGGCCGCTGGTGTTTAACCTTGGTCATGGTATTACACCTCAGACACCGATAGTTCATGTTGAACAGATGTTGAAACGAATACGCGGTTGAAGGTCTGATATGTATGAATGGATTAAAGTGGCGCACATTGTATCCATCATTTCATGGATGGCAGGTCTGCTCTATTTGCCGAGGCTGATGGTCTATCATTCTGTTTCAGCAAAAGGGTCTGATCAGTCGGAGACCTTCAAGATAATGGAACGTAGATTGCTAAAAGCAATTATGACGCCGGCCATGATTTTGTCCTGGATTTTCGGCCTTGGACTTGCGGGATTACTGGGCGGAGGAATTGGTCTGTGGTTTATTTTGAAACTGGCTCTGGTTGCAACATTGACTGTTTTTCATGTGTTTCTGGCAAAAGAGGTTAATAAGTTTGCAGCCGATAATAATGCCAGACCACAGAGATTTTTTCGAATTATCAATGAAATTCCGACACTATTGATGATACTCATTGTAATCTTGGTAATTATAAAGCCATTTTAAATATTTTTGAAATTATTGCTTGCGTGCAAATGTCATTTTAACTAGTTTGCGCCCACCCACCTGACTCAGGATGTAACGAGTGGTCTTCCTGACCACTGATTCTAAGGTAAGAATTCCCCATATATCAACAATGCCTTAAACGGGCCATGCGGCGTTCAACTCCGATAAAACATCCATAATCAAAACAGAATACGGAACGTTAGTCCCATGAAGCAGATGAAGCTCCAGGAACTCAAGTCAAAAAAACCCGCAGATCTTGTGAGTTTTGCAGAAGACCTTGAAATCGAAAGTGCCAGCACCTTGAGAAAACAGGAGTTGATGTTTTCGATTCTCAAAAATCTTGCCGAACAGGATGTAGAAATTATTGGGGAAGGTGTTGTAGAAATATTGCAGGACGGGTTCGCATTTTTGCGGTCTGCCAGCGCAAACTATCTTCCAGGACCGGATGACATATATGTATCTCCTTCCCAGCTGCGCAAATTTTCACTTAAAACCGGAGACACTGTCGAAGGCCCGATCAGAGGGCCGAAGGAAGGTGAGCGATATTTTGCGCTTTTGAAAGTCACCCAGATTAATTTCGACAACCCGGACGAAATCAGACATAAAATCCACTTTGATAATTTGACGCCGCTTTATCCAGACCAGCGTTTTAAAATGGAAATTGATGGCCCGACCGTTAAGGATCTTTCGGGGCGCGTGATTGATCTGGTTGCTCCACTTGGCAAGGGACAACGCGGATTGATCGTTGCTCCACCCAGAACCGGCAAAACAGTTCTTTTGCAGAATATTGCCCACTCGGTCGCGGCAAATCATCCAGATGCATTTTTGATGGTTTTGCTTATTGACGAACGCCCGGAGGAGGTGACTGATATGCAGCGATCAGTCAAGGGCGAGGTTGTTGCCTCCACATTCGATGAACCGGCAACACGACATGTTCAAGTTGCCGAAATGGTGATTGAAAAAGCGAAACGGCTGGT
>QIIJ01000390.1 GCA_003232595.1 Aurantimonadaceae bacterium
GTCAGATATCGCATCAATCCGGCCCATTCCGACAATTGGCTGGGCAATTCGTGGCGACAGAGTAATCCTCCTGTCAAAGGGTCCTTTTGACAGTCCGACCGTTGAATAGGCCGGTCGCTGCAGGTTGATCGTTGTTCCATCATCAAGCTGGTAGGGCTTGGCAATGTAGGCAACAATTACCCGACCTTCGGCATGGAAGCCTAAAACGGCTTTTGTCTGCAACTGCCCGCCATATTCCGGCTCGGGAAGGAAAGGCTTGTCACCAAACGCCAGCGTCTTGCGTTCCTCCTCGTTTGAAGGTTGCACAGACAACCGCAGCAGAAAAGATGGATCAGTACTGCCAGCCGCCGACACCCTGCCGCGGCCCAGTTTGACGTGACAGGCAGCACAGGATTTCGCATTATAAAATGGCCCAAGTCCTCCGCCCGGCAATTTTCCGGCCTGCCATTGCCTGAAAAACAATGTTTTTCCGTCTGCTCCGGCTGGTCCTGCGCGACCTTCATCCGTGTTGGAAGGTTTGTTTTCTCCGGCAAGAGCCAGCGAGCCAATTACCAGAATTACGAAAAAGCTTTGCAGGACAGGTTTTATGATAGCAGATATGATCATTTCAACAGCCTTCACTATCCAGAGGTCATACCAATTTTCATCAATCTGAATGGCCGGCAGGACACCTTATCCCTGCACAACTTCCTGCCGTTGGCTTCCGAGCCCTTCGATGCCAAGTTCCATCACATCACCAGGCTTCAGGTAGACCGGTGGTTTTTGCCCCAGACCAACACCCGGCGGCGTGCCGGTTGAGATGATGTCGCCGGGATGCAAAGTCATCAACTGGCTGAGATAGGAGACCAGAAAGGCAATCTGGAAGACCATGGTTCTGGACGAGCCATCCTGGTAGCGGTGACCATTGACATCACACCACATGGCAAGATTGTTGGGGTCCGGAATTTCATCTTTAGTCACCAGCCACGGCCCTGTCGGCCCGAAAGTATCGCAGGATTTACCCTTGGTCCACTGGCCTGACCGTTTGGCTTGAAAATCGCGCTCCGAGATATCATTGCAGACGCAATAGCCCGCCACAAAATCCAGCGCATCCGCTTCGCTCACATATTTTGCAGGCTTGCCGATTACCACACCAAGCTCCACCTCCCAGTCGGTCGCAACCGATCCACGCGGAATTTCAACCACATCATCGGGCCCAACGATGGCGGATGTGGCCTTCATGAACAGAATAGGCTCCGCTGGCACACTCGCGCCGGTTTCAGCCGCATGATCAGAATAATTGAGGCCAATGCACATGAACTTGCCAGTCCCGGCAACACAAGGCCCCAATCGGGGATTACCGCTGACAATCGGCAGGCTATCCACATCAAGCGCCGCCAGTTTTGCAAGAGCACCAGGATACAAGGCAGTGCCCGTCAGATCGTCAATATGAGAAGAAAGGTCGCGAATATTGCCATCCTTGTCGAGCAGGCCGGGGCGTTCCGAACCGGCATTACCAAAGCGCAGGAATTTCATGGGGTTACTCCGTATATTTGAATCAGTTTATAATGACCATCCACCATCAATGACATGGGTGTCAGCGGTGGTAAATGCAGAATCATCACTTGCCAGATAGACCACAAGAGCGGCAATTTCCTCAGGCGTTCCAAGCCTGCCCATCGGCTGACGGGCAACAAATGCCGCCTTTGATTTTTCATAATCACCCTGAGCTCGAATGCGGTCTTCCAAAGAAGGAGACTGCACCGTTCCGGGGCAAATCGCATTGCAGCGAATGCCTTTCGCAACAAAATCCGCCGCCACAGATTTTGTAAGCCCGATCACAGCTGCCTTGGTGGTAGAATAGATAAACCGGTTGGCAACACCTTTGATACTCGATGCCGCAGATGCCATGTTGATGATTGATCCGCCACCGTTTGCCAGCATATCAGGAACAAAAGCCGCAATGGTATGATACATGGATTTTACATTGAGATCGAAGGCAAAATCCCATTCATCATCCGTTGCATCAAGCACCGAACCGTGATGGACAAAACCGGCGCAGTTAAACAGGATATCAACCGGCCCAACCCGCTTGGCCATAGCAAAGATGGCATCCCGGTTGGTGGCATCAAGTCTGGCGGTTTCTATTCTATCATCAAGATCGGATAATTCAGCAAGCAATGCCTCATCAAGATCAGTCGCAATGACGTGCGCGCCTTCACGTGCCATGGCAAGTGCCGCAGCCCGGCCTATGCCCTGACCTGCTGCCGTTGCAAATGCTGTTTTTCCTGAAAGACGTCCCACTGGCAACTCCTCAATAATTGGTAATTACGCACGCCGTGCGCGAAGTCGGCTGTAGTCCTCGTTCGCACCATTGTCTGAACCCACAAGACTGCGAAATGCCGTCACCGTGGAATTGAGATGGAATTTTACTGCGGTTGCAGCCTGCGCAAATTCACCATTTTCCAGCCCGTTGATAATTGACTTGTGTTCAAGATAGGTCTGTTTGCCTCGTGCATCTCCATCCCAGCTTGCAAGACGGATGATCTGCGACTGCGTGTTTAACCGTGTGTACCAGTCTACCAGCAACTGATTATCGCATACCTGTATCATTACATCATGAAACTGCCAGTCGATTTCCGAGGCATTTACCTTATTTTCGAACATGGCACCAGAACATTCCCGACCCAGCAATTCATTCAGTCGAACAAGTTCTGCAATCAGCCTTTGGTTGATTCTACCGGCGGCAAACCCTTTTTCAAGAGCACCACACTCAACCATTGCTCTCATATCAAACAGGTCAACAACTTCCTTCATCGAAAATTTTCGAACAATTGCTCCGCGCCGCGGAATATTGGTGATCAACCCCTCACCTTGTAGAATAATCAATGCATCTTTTACCGGAGCCATGGAGACATCCAGTTCCTCCACCAGATCAGCAGCCCAGATGCGTTCACCTGCCCGCAGCCTGCCTTCAAGAATGCGGCGCTTCAACTCCTGTACAATCTGTTGCGACAAGGTTTGTTTATTGATGGACATAAACCAGCCTCATCAATCAAGTAACTGTGCCGGTAGCCAAAGGGTAATCTGAGGCCAGTAGATCACCATGGCGAGACCTATCAGTTGCAGACCGACAAACGGGATAATTCCCTTGTAGATATTCTGCATTTTTACTTCCGGCGGAGCAACACCCTTCATATAGAACAGTGCAAATCCGAAGGGTGGCGTCAAAAAGGACGTTTGCAGATTTATCGCCACCAATATGGCAAACCAGTATATCACCTGTGCCTGAATTAATCGCAGCGGCTCGGAACCTTCAAAGCCCAGATGATCAGCAAATTCCGGTGCAAGAAACCGTACGATTGGCGTGAAAACCGGCAGGATGATCAGGATGATTTCCAGAAAGTCGAAGAAGAACCCCAACAGGAAAACCACACCCATCAACAGAAACAACAAACCCCAGGGCGACATATCAAGCCATTCGATAAATTCGATGATCAGATCTTCACCGTAGAGCGCGCGGAAGAAGTAGGAAAACGTTGTGGCTCCCAAAAAGATCAGGAAGATCATTGCGGTTGTCAGCGCAGTTCTGTGGCAAACTTCGCGCAGCACATCCATGCTCAGCGCCCTGTTGAATATGGCCAGTACAATGGCGCCAAAAGCACCAATACCGGCGGCCTCTGTCGGTGTCGCCCAGCCACCGAATATTGAACCAAGAACCACAACAATCAGGAATACCGGTGGAATGAACCCTTGCAATACAAGCCCGAACAGGCTGTTTCCTTCCTGCCTGCCAAAGACCATGGAAAGGGCAAATATCGAGAAAAATCCGATAAGTCCCCAGTTGAAATATTCTGCCGTTGGCGTCTGTGACAAGCCATAGGCTACAACCACAATGCCAACTGCAATAAGCAAAAACTTCTTTTTGCGATCCTGATTGGTCTCCTTCACCTCAATCTGCCCTTCCCTCAGGGGCGGTGCCCACTCAGGAAACATTTTGCTCATAGAGAGGATGTAGATGAAATAAAGCGATGCCAGCAGAAGCCCCGGAAATACGGCACCCAAAAACAGATTACCGACAGAAATCGCCATCAGGTTCGCCATCAACACAAGCATGATCGACGGCGGTATGAGAATTCCAAGTGTGGCTGAAGCCGCAAGTGTGCCAGTTGCCAGAGGCTGGCTGTAGCCCTGTTTCAACATCGTTGGCAACGCCATCAGCGTCATCATTACAACTGATGCACCAATAATACCGGTTGTTGCCGCCATGATTGTACCAAGCACAGTAACAGAAAGCGCCAGACCGCCGGGAACCCGTTTCAGCAACACCTGAAGGATTTGCAACAGACTGTCGGCAACCTTCGATTTCTCCAGCATCGTCCCCATAAATATGAAACACGGTATGGCGACCAAGACTGTATTGTGCGCGGCCCCACTGCCTCCGTCCCCGCCCCAGATGCGGTTTGGTACATTAAAAAACTCTCTGAATGAAACTATGTCGAAATAGATACCCAGGAAACCGAAAATCATTGCAACGCCGCCAACGGCCAAAGCAACCGGAAGACCGGTAAACAGAATCAGCGCAAGTGCCAAAAACATATATCCGCCGATATATTCG
>QIIJ01000626.1 GCA_003232595.1 Aurantimonadaceae bacterium
ATTGCGAAGGTGATTGATCCTGAATTTGCCATATGCGCCATTTGTGATGAGGGAAAACTGGTCGGCCTTGCCGGTTACAAGACAGCGCAGGGCAGCCTTGTGGGTGGCGGGTTTTCCGGTTTGACCGCCAGCTACGGATTTTTTTCATCCCTTTGGCGAGCCTCCCTTTTGTCGCTGCTGGATCGGAAAGTTGATCCGGATGTTTTGCTGATGGACGGAATTGCGGTAACCGCGGACCAACGCGGAAAGGGAACCGGCACAAAACTGCTTGATGCTGTTGCCGACCATGCCAAAGCGCGCGGCCTTCACAGTGTCCGGCTTGATGTCATCGACAGCAATCCGCGCGCCCGGGCGCTCTATGAACGTTACGGCTTTGTGGCAGGGACCAAAGAGGAGCTGGGGCTGTTGAAACACCTCTTCGGATTTTCCTCCTCCACCCAAATGGTTTTGCAGGTGTGATGGTCAGGTATAATTGTTGCGGCTTGCAACCAGCACCGATAACCAATTGTGCCACCCAATGTGCCGCCGAATTCGCTATAGCGCGTCCGTTTTTGACGGAATCGCTCCTGATTGCTTTCGCTCACGGCCATTTGGGGCTACGCCCCAGCCTGCGCGGGCGCGGGTGCGCAGCACCGGGTCGCTCTTCGCGACCAGACTGTTTCCATGTAAACATGAAACAGTCTAGACTGGTAGGTGATGCCGCCGAGGTCAGACTCGCTTCCTGGTATGGCTGAGTGGAGAAATTACAAAAGAGGAATTGAGGGGGCAGAATACATCCAGTTGCAGAAATCTCTCTTTCGTCATCCCGGAACCGCGAAGCGGCATCCGGGACCTACTGATCGCAGCGTCAGGCTGGGAAGTAAATGGCTTTAATGATTACGCAGATTTGCGATGACAGGGGCTCTCGAAGCTGTGGATGGCATATTAGGCCCCGGATATCGCTCCCGCGATTCCGGGGTGACGAACGGGGGAGCGGGCTGGCTTGGGACTTTCGAAACAGGCTCTTACTGTGATTTATTTGTGGTGTGCCAATGCTAGGCGATGCTCTAAAACTATCATTATTGTCCGTTAAGTACAGTATGAATTGCAATTTTTTTGTTTCAATTTATTGATCGTTGTCGGAGCGTGGGGCTCTTGTGGCAGTTTCGCCATCATTCCAGCCGCCCCTCCTCGACGCCGTGGCAGGCGACCAGCATTCCATCCTCCCCGATTGCTGCCGGTATTTCCCTTTTGCATCGCTCATTTGCAAAGGGACATCTTGGATGGAAGGTACAGCCACTTGGTGGGTTGATCGGGTTGGGGATTTCGCCTTCGACAGGCTTGCGGTCGCGACCGGTCATTTCGAGGTCGGGGACTGCATCAAGCAGCATGCGGGTATAGGGATGGCGGGGGTTTTTGAAGAGGGATTTGGATGGGGAAATTTCGACGATGCGGCCCAGATACATCACGCCGATGCGGGTTGCCATGTGGCGCACGACCGAAAGGTCGTGACTGATAAACAGGAATGTCAGGCCAAAGTCGTCCTGCAGATCGCGCATCAGATTGAGAATTTGCGCCTGGACCGACACATCCAGTGCCGAGGTTGGTTCATCGCAGACGATGAATCTGGGTTTTGAGGCGAGCGCGCGGGCAATGCAAATGCGCTGGCGCTGACCGCCGGAAAATTCGTGCGGAAACTTGCGCCCATCCTCCGGGGCGAGGCCAACAAGTGTGAGCAACTCGCCAACGCGTCTTACGGTGGCTTCTTCGTCCGCCTCCAGTTTGAAGGCGCGGACCGGTTCTGCGACGATTTTATCCACTCGCCAGCGCGGGTTGAGGCTGGCAAACGGGTCCTGAAAGATCATCTGGATTTGCGAGCGCATCTCGCGCATTCTTGCCGACTGGTTGTGGTCCGCCATATCGAGTTCATCAATATGAATATGGCCTTCGGTAGGGGTGAGCAGGCCGACAACCATCTTGGCGACCGTTGATTTGCCGGAACCGGACTCGCCCACCAATGCGAAGGTTTCGCCTTCGACGATATCGAAGTTGGCATCATCCACAGCGCGCAGAAATTTCTTTTCCTCGCGTTCAATAATGCGGTTGAGGAACGGCTTTGACACATCGAACATGCGGGTGAGGTTCTTGACCTTGACGAGTGTTTTACCGGTCATTGTTCTGCCCCATAAAGCCAGCAGGCGGTGCGTGTGCTGCCCACTTCGATCAGCGGTGAGCGTTTGCTCATGCAGGGCTCGAACGCTTTTTTGCAGCGTGGATGGAACGAGCAGCCGGGGGGAATGGCATTAAGGCGCGGCATGGAGCCGGGAATTTGCACGAGCCGGTCGGCCTCGCCCTCAAGCGATGGAATGGATTGCATCAGGCCGATCGTGTAGGGGTGTTTGGGGTGCTTAATCAGATCCCGGGTGGAACCGATTTCAGCAACCTGACCGGCATAGAGTACGGCCACCCGATCGGCGGTCTCGGCAATAACCCCCATGTCATGGGTGATCAACATGACCGCGGTTCCGTGCTCGCTGCACAGGTTTTTTAAAAGTGATATGATTTGCGCCTGCACAGAAACATCAAGTGCCGTGGTGGGTTCATCTGCAATGATCAGATCCGGCTCCGCAGCAAGCGCAAGCGCTATCACCACACGCTGGCGCATGCCGCCGGAAAACTGGTGCGGATAGCCATCGATGCGGGTTTCAGGTGCCGGGATGCCGACCTCATCGAGCAGCTCAATGGCCCGCTTGCGTGCCTCGCCGGTGGAAAGCGGCAGATGGGTTAAAATGGTTTCAATCAGCTGTTCACCCACCCGGTAGAGCGGGTTGAGGCTGGTCAGAGGATCCTGAAAGATCATCGAAATGCGCTTACCGCGAAGGGCGCGCATGTCGTCATTGTCGAGATTATCAATACGGTTGCCATCAAAGATAATTTCGCCACCGGCTATGCGCCCGGGCGGCTCCAGCAGGCCGATAATGGCGGCACCTGTGAGCGATTTTCCGGCGCCCGATTCACCCACCACACCGAGTACTTCGCCAGGGGCAATGTCGAAGGAAACCTCGTCAACAGCGCGCAACAACCCGGCCCTTGTGGGAAATTCGACAATCAGATTGCGGACGCTAAGAAGGGGTTCGCTCATGATCTATCGCAGTTTAGGATTGAGTGCATCGCGCAGCCAGTCGCCGAGAAGGTTGACTGCAAGCACCAGAATGGCAAGGGCGGCACCGGGAAAAATTGTAATCCACCATTCGCCTGAAAAAAGGAAATCCTGGCCGATGCGGATCAACGTGCCAAGCGAGGGCTGGGTGATGGGAATGCCGACACCGAGGAAGGAAAGCGTTGCTTCGGTGATGATGGCGAGCGCCAGATTGATGGTGATGATGACCAAAACCGGACCGAGCACATTGGGTAATACATGACGGGCCATGATGGTAACGGGTTTCAACCCGATCAGCCTGGCGGCCTGGACATATTCGCGTTCCTTTTCAACCAGCACAGATGAGCGTACGGTACGGGCATATTGCACCCAGAACGAAAGGCCGATTGCCAATACCAGCACCCAAAAGGCGGATTCCTCGCGTTGGGTATTTGGAAACAGGCCCGAGACCGTACCATCAATCAAGAGAGCAATAAGAATGGCCGGGAAGGTAAGTTGAATATCGGCAATGCGCATGATGATTGTGTCGACTGAGCCGCCGACATAGCCGGAAATCAGCCCCAGCGAGATGCCCAGAATGGCGGCGAAGGCGACCCCGGCAAAACCAACCCCGAGTGATATGCGTGTGCCATACATGATGGCCGAGAGAAGGTCTCTGCCCTGATCATCGGTTCCAAGCGGGAATTTTGATACCCCGTCCTTTTCCCAGGCAGGTGGAGTGAGTGAATCCATCAGATCAATTGATGCAAGATCAAACGGGTTGGAAGGCGCAATCAGCGGGGCAAACAGCGCCAGGAAAAAATAAAGGAATGTAATGAGAGCTGCACCCATGACAATTTTTGACTGGCGGAATGAATAAAAAATATCGCTGTCCCAGGTGCGGGCAAACCAGCCTTTTTCGCTTTCAGCGACATTCGGGACGGGTTGATCACTCATGAATGCCCTCCGATCACACGGATGCGCGGATCGACCACCACATAGAGAATATCGACAAACAGGTTGATGGTGACAAACAGAAAGCCGATCATCATCAGATAGGCCGCCATGATAGGGATATCGACATTCTGTACCGATTGCAGGAACAGCAGGCCCATACCGGGCCAGGAAAACACGGTCTCGGTGATGGTGGCAAAGGCGATGACGGTGCCCAGCTGCATGCCGGTGATGGTGATAACGGGCACCATGGTATTTTTCAGCGCATGGCCAAAATTGATTGACCTGCGCGACAAGCCCCGGGCGCGGGCAAATTTGATATAGTCGGTGCGCATGACTTCAAGCATTTCAGCACGCACCAGCCGCATGATCAGCGTTAGTTGAAAAAGGCCAAGGGTGATCGAAGGCAGGATCAGCGCTTTGATCCCGGATGCGGTGAGCAGCCCGGTGGCCCAGAAACCGACATTGACCGTTTCACCGCGACCGAATGATGGTAAAACCTGCATTTGCACCGCAAACAG
>QIIJ01000203.1 GCA_003232595.1 Aurantimonadaceae bacterium
AGCCATTCGCAGATATTTTTTCATTCCGTTGCAGCTTTTCCTTTTTAAGCCGTTCGGCAATCAGAAATGCCAACTCAATTGACTGATCGGCATTCAATCGCGGGTCACAATGGGTGTGATAACGGTTTGAAAGATCATCATCGGAAATTGCCCGCGCGCCTCCGGTACATTCTGTAACATCCTGACCGGTCATTTCCACATGAATGCCACCCGCATGGGTTCCTTCCGCCTCATGTACATCAAAAAACTGTTCAACCTCAGCCAGTATCCGATCAAATGGCCGGGTTTTGAAACCCGCTGCTGAAATTGTATTGCCGTGCATGGGATCACAGGACCACACAACCTTTTTGCCTTCCCGCTCAACAGCGCGGACAAGCGTTGGAAGATGCTCATGTACATTGTTCTGGCCGAAACGACATATCAGAGACAGTCTTCCCGGCTCGTTTTCGGGATTTAGGATATCAATCAGTTCCAGCAACCCGTCCGGCGTGGATGTAGGGCCGCATTTCATGCCAATCGGGTTTTTAATGCCTCGGCAGAATTCCACATGGGCATGATCCGGCTGGCGGGTGCGGTCACCCAGCCAAAGCATATGACCTGAAGTTGAATAATAATCACCGGACGTGGAATCGATGCGGGTCATCGCCTGTTCATAGCCCAGCAACAGCGCTTCGTGGCTTGTGTAAAAGTCGGTTTCCCGCAGTTTCGAGTTTCGTTCTGCATCGATGCCGATTGCCCGCATGAAGCCAATTGTATCGGTAATTCTGTCCGCCAATTCGCGGTAGCGCGCGGCCTGGGGGGAGTTTGATACAAAGCCCAAAGTCCATTTGTGAACATGCTCAAGATTGGCATAGCCACCTTGTGCAAAGGCACGCAGAAGGTTGAGCGTAGCCGCCGACTGACGATAAGCCATAATCTGCCGCTGCGGGTCCGGCTTACGGGACACCTCGTCGAAGTCGATACCATTGACAATGTCACCACGATAGCTTGGCAGGCTTTTGTCACCGCGCGTTTCCATGTCGGAAGAGCGCGGCTTGGCAAATTGTCCCGCAATGCGCCCGACCTTGACCACCGGTTTGGAACCACCAAAGGTCAATACGGCAGACATCTGCAGGAAAATCCGGAAAAAGTCGCGGATCGTATCAGCATTGTGTTCGGCAAAACTCTCCGCACAATCGCCGCCCTGGAGCAGAAATGCCTTGCCTTCCGACACTTTTGCCAGTTGTCGCTTGAGCTTGCGCGCTTCACCTGCAAATACAAGTGGCGGAAAACTTGACAGCCGTGTTTCCGCTGTTTCAAGGGCCTCGTTGTCTGCAAAGGTAGGCATTTGCAGGGCCGGTTTGTTGCGCCAGGATGAAGGGGTCCACTTGTTTGCCATTTTCTTAAGTCCGTAACTCGAAACTTTGGTCAGTTTAATTAGCCAATGATGTCCACAGGTGTGTTCATACACAAGTAGTATTGATTTATCTACGGATATTTATGTCATGCCGAGGGCGGCACGAGAAGGTCAAACTGTGCTCTTTCCCGAAAGTTGAGTGATACAGGACGTGAATAAACCGGGTTGTGGCGATCTTCACGTATGCCGATTTCGAAATTATCAGTACTGTTGATGAAGTGCAAAAGCCCCTCAAGGCCAAATTCGTTCAGATAACCCTGCATTACCGTATCAAGGTAGGACCGCAATATTTTGCATTTACCGCTATCATCAAAATATGACAGGTGTTTTGCCCGGTAAATATTGACAGGGGTTGCGGGTATTGCGCAATCAACTTTATTTTTTGGCGATTTTGCGGAAAATACGTTGTATTCAATTTCGATACGATCATATCGAACTTCCCGGGCATTCAGCGCCGGAAGGTTTTTCGTAAGATCAACAACAAGCAGGCCATCAATTTTGCCATTGGGATCAGGATAAGCAGACAGGAGCGCCACATGGCCAGATTTGCTGGCGGGGCGGGGCAACCAGTGCCGCCGCCAGCCACTCAGCCTCACATTAATGAATTCGGCAACTGCTGAATGGTGCGTAGTCCGATTGACCAGTGAACCATAGCCAAAATAGACAAATTGGTCAGGTCCGAGCATCAGGGGCAATATAATCACGCTTGGTTTCGCCGGTATATAACTGACGCGGACGACCAATGCGCTGGTGGGGATCCTCAATCATCTCCTTCCACTGTGCAATCCAGCCGACTGTACGGGCAACAGAGAACAATACAGTGAACATGTTGGTCGGAAAACCCAGTGCTTTCAATGTTATTCCTGAGTAGAAATCAATGTTCGGATAAAGCCCTCTTTCAATGAAATATTCGTCAGTTAAAGCGATTTCTTCAAGTTCCAGCGCAATATCGAGGATTGGATCATCGGTGATCCCCAGTTCAGCCAGAACCTCATGGGTAGTTTGCTGCATGATCTTTGCACGGGGATCATAATTCTTATAGACACGGTGGCCAAAACCCATCAGCCGGAACGGATCGTTTTTGTCTTTTGCCCGTTCAATGAATTCAGGGATCCGGTCCGGTGTCCCGATTGCCTGCAGCATATTAAGAGCTGCTTCATTGGCACCGCCATGAGCAGGCCCCCACAGACAGGCAATCCCGGCAGCAATACAGGCAAACGGGTTGGCCCCGGAAGAACCTGCAAGACGCACGGTAGACGTTGAGGCATTTTGCTCGTGGTCAGCATGGAGAATAAATATCCGATCCATGGCGCGCGAAAGAACCGGATTTGGCTGATAGGTTTCGGCTGGAACCGCAAAGCACATTTGCAGAAAGTTGGCGGCATAGTCGAGGTCGTTGCGGGGATACATTACCGGCTGACCAACGTGATATTTGTAGGCCATGGCTGCGATAGTTGGCATTTTTGCAATCATCCGCAGTGAGGCGACCATCCGCTGCTGGGGATCAGTAATATCGGTTGAATCGTGATAAAATGCCGAAAGCGCTCCGACAACTCCGACCATGATTGCCATTGGATGGGCATCACGGCGAAACCCGCCGAATAATTTGGTCATCTGGTCGTGAATCATCGTGTGATAGGTAACGCGATCCCGAAAGTCTTCCATTTCTGTATTGTCGGGCAGATCGCCATACAGGAGTAAATAACAGGTTTCCAGAAAGCTGCCATTTTCCGCCAGTTGCTCGATTGGATAGCCGCGATGAAGCAGAATTCCCTTGTCGCCATCAATAAATGTGATTTTGCTTTCGCAGGCTGCCGTCGAAGTAAAACCCGGATCGTAGGTGAAACGGCGGCTGTTCTTGTACAAGGTGCTGATATCGATGACATCCGGCCCAACATTGGCTTGATGCATATCGAGTTCATATTTTTCCTCACCAATTGTAAGGGTAGCCTTGGTGTCTGCCATTTCATTGCCTCAATAGTTTTGGGTGCGGGTTACCATCGGCGCCCAATGGGTTTTGAGCGAGGGGAGAACGGTAACTGCAAGGTTTGCATATGGCCTTGCTATCTGATTTGGCATTTAACTACAAGTTATCCAATGGAATAATCCCAGATTGGCATCCGGGCATTTGAAAATATTCAACCAGACTTCTGCTGCGAGATGCGCTGCAGGCACTCCTTGCGGCCCAGAACTGCAAGAACATCGAATACGCCGGGTGAGGTGGCACGACCCGTCAGTGCAGCACGAAGCGGCTGGGCAACACCCCCAAGTTTCAGGCCCTGTATTTCAGTAAATTCGCGAACCGCCGAATCGATTGTATCCAGTTTCCAGTCTGCAAGGTTTTCCAGTACAGGTAGCAGTTCCCCCAGTATCTCCCGTCCCTGGCCTTCATTCTTGTCGAGAATATTCTGTGCCTTCTCATCCATAACAAGCGGGGTATCCGCAAACAAAAAACGGGCATTGTCGATCAGTTCGACAAGTGTCTTTGCCCGCTCTTTCAAACCAGGCATGGCCATCAGCAATTGCGCCCTTCGTTCCGCATTCATCCGCTGCAAATAGAACTCACCGCCCTCAATTTCTCCAAGAATATCAGTAATTGCGGATATAAGGCGATCGTCATCTGCTGCGCGAATATAATGACCATTCATGTTTTCAAGCTTGGTGAAATCAAACCGCGAAGCGGATTTGCCAATGCCATCCAGGCTGAACAATTTGGTCATTTCATCGGTGGTGAAAAACTCGTCATCACCATGGGCCCAGCCCAGCCTCAGCAGATAATTGCGCAATGCTTCCGGCAGATACCCCATGGCCCGGTAGACCTCTACACCCAAAGCGCCATGGCGTTTCGATAATTTTGCCCCGTCCGGCCCGTGAATCAGCGGGATATGGCTCATCACCGGTACGTCCCAGCCCATGGCATTGGAAATGATGGTTTGCCGTGCGGCGTTTGTCAGGTGGTCATCACCGCGGATAATGTGGGTTATGCCCATATCGTGATCGTCGACGACAACCGCCAGCATATAGGTCGGATTACCATCTGAACGCAGCAGGATGAAATCATCCAGATCCTTGTTGGGAAATCGCACCACACCCTGAACTTTATCGTCAACAATGGTTTCACCATCTTTCGGAGCTTTGATGCGCACTGCAAAGGGTGTTCCCTTTGGCGCTTTGGACGGGTCGCAGTC
>QIIJ01000564.1 GCA_003232595.1 Aurantimonadaceae bacterium
CAGGTGTTTATGCCAACGGCCATTTGGGGCTTTGCCCCAGCTTCCGCGTGGGCGGTGCATTTGCACCGGGCTGCTCTTCGCAGCCTGACAGCTTCCATGTAAACATCACGCAGTCTAGTGAGGTTTTGTAGTTGATGAAGGTTTCCCGTTTTGCTTGGGTTTGTTTTTCTTAACCAGGATTCCGTTGTCAAGCGGCTCACTCCATGCCTGTTTTTGCAGCCTGAGAGAACGGTGTAACTTGACATTCTCGGTGCGTGATTGCTCCATCTCGACCAGCAGTTTTTCAAACCGTGCATTAAGTTCAACAATTTCACCATTGAGGTCAGAAATCTGTTCCTGATCCTGTTCGTGCTGTCGCATGGTTTCAACCAGACGATCATGCAGATCTTTTGTTGCTTCCTTTGAAACCTTGGCTTCCGCAAGCGACATCCGCGCCTGCTCCTGCAAATCCCGGTTCATCTGGGACTTGACCCGCAGTTGTGATTGTAACCCTTCAACCCGGGTACGCAATGAATACAATTCATCATCAGTGATCCGGTATTTTTCCTTGTTTCGCTTGTCAATTTCCGCAGATTCGTGTTCAACATTGATCAGACGGGACTTTAGCTCCACATTGTCCGCCCGCAACGTTTCAGTTTCCTGGGTGTGACTTCGGTTATTGGAGACCAGGTTTTCGTTCAAATCCTGCTCTACCGCCAGTTTCGCCGTAAGCTCTTCGGTATTTTTTTCAAATTCCAGGCAGCGACCCGACTCTGACTTCAATTCGATAACAACACGCTCGTATTGTTCGTTCAGTGTCCCGTTTTCAACCTCAAATTTTTCAACAGAGCGGTTCAACTGCAAAAGCTCGGTTTCACGCTGGCTTGCCTGAAAAGCATACCGTTCAAGTTCCACCCGGTAACCGGCATCGCGCTCAATCAGATCGATTATCTCATCGCGCGCTTTCTCCAGTGCCGACCGCACCTCTGTATAGCGGTTACCGGCAGAAAGAGATTTCGATTTTTCTGACTGCAATTCCGATTTCAGGGAATCAGTTTTCTTTCTGGCATGCGCAAGATCGCCGGAAAGCCCGATATTTTCGTCCCGCAGCCGATACATCACATCAATATCGATTTGAGCGTTTTGCGCAAAGGCCTTGAAGCGTTTCAGCTGCTCCCGCGACTGCTTAACAAACATGGCGTTTTGTGTAATTGAATCATCAAGTTCAACTAGATCTTTTGAAATTCCCTCCACAAATCTTTCTCGTTTAAGTCTTTCCGGGTTATGTACTTTCCCCAACGGCAACTCTGCACTATCCGCCCCCTGATTCGCGGAGCTCGATTGGCCCTTGATCACATCTGTAAATGCTTTTTCGAATTCTGATACAACATACAGGTTAGTCGGGTTTTCGTTTTGCTGGTTGGGCCCTTCTGACTTGAATTTCTCATAAGCTTCGTCTGAAAGTTGTTGATTTGATTTAGTATATGCCACAGTATTACGTTCTCCAAATAGTCGATTAATGAATTTACTCATTTGATTACTATCCGATTTACTACCAATGATTGTGGGGATACTGACTAGAATTACAACCCAATGCCGCACAACCGCTTGCGCACAACTTTGAACGCCTTACCGGATTGGAGTCAAGCCCTTGTTTGAACTAAACTAAATTACGCACCATATTGTGATCGCTGGTGCCGGAGGATGAAAGGTCGTAATTCAGATTTAAATGGTCGCAGTTGCAGGATTGTGTGTATCATAATTGCTCCAAAGCTCATTTGTACCAATTCCATGGAAAATTGAATATGGCCAAACTTACTATCGTTTACTGGCGAGATATCCCGGCTCAGGTAATTGTCAAAGCTGGCAGGCGCTCTGTTGCCAAGCGTGAATTGGCCCTTCGATTTGTCGAGGCAATAGATATGTGTGCCATGCGCTCGGGCCTGGCCGGAACTGATGCCTATCTGGAAGAATGGCGCAAAGCGGAAGCGGTTGAGGTTGGTGATGATATTGAGGTGGAAGCAGACAAGGCTGAATTGGAAATCGAGACAACCTATGATCAGGCAAGGTTAAAAAACCTGATTGAAGCAGGTGGGCGCGAAAAAGCGGATTAGACATACAAATTATTCACTTTCGGGCATTAATAAAGGAAACGCCATGACCGGAAAAATTGCAGCATCGATTGAAGTATCCCCCAAACAGGCAGTTGAGAATACTGATCTGCCGGAACTGTTTCCGCAGGGAACCCGCGTTTATATTACAGATGTGGGAAATGACAGCACAGAGCTGTTGGTCTCGGGCGCTAAAAGGGTCCGTGACCTTGGTTATTGTCCGGTGCCACATTTTGCCTCTCGACGTCTGACCACGATTGATGCGCTCAAAACCCGCGTAAAGATGATGGCACAGGAGGCTGGTGTCAGCGATGTTCTGGTCATTGGCGGTGGTCTTGATCACCCTAATGGCGATATTGCGTCAACAATGGAAGTGCTCGAATCAGCTGATTTCGACAGGCACGGCATCACCCATATCGGAATTGCCGGCCACCCGGAGGGTTCACCTGATTTTTCCGACGAGGTGGCATTGGGTGCCCTGCGATTAAAAAAGAATTTTGCCCTGCGCACTGATGCAAGAATGCGCATTGTCACACAGTTTGGATTTGACGCGGATAAATTTGTTCTCTGGGCTGACGGATTGAAGCAGCAGGGTATTGACCTTCCGGTGCATCTGGGTGTCGCCGGGCCGGCCAAGATCACCACCCTTTTGCGGTTTGCCGCCATGTGCGGAATTGGTAATTCGCTATCTTTCCTGAAAAAGCGGGGCTCGGCACTTGCAACACTTGCAACCGGCTTTTCACCGGAAAGCGTGGTGGGGCCGATTGAAGACCATGTGATGAGTGCGGATTGGACCGCTATTCGCCAGATTCACGTCTTTCCTTTTGGCGGCGTAAAAAAATCTGCTGAATGGCTTGCAGGGAGGGGTAGTTGGAGTGTAGATAAAGATATAAAGAATTCTTTATATCATCCTCCGGCCAACTCCAATCTGAAAGAAGCCTGACCTATGACCCACACACTTGTTGCCTCGGCCACCAGAGAAATCATAATTGGTTTCGACCAGCCCTTCTGTGTGATTGGTGAACGCATCAACCCGACAGGCCGCAAAAAGCTCGCTGCTGAAATGCAGGTCGGCGATTTCTCGACGGTTGAAACTGATGTTCATGCCCAGGTCGCCGCCGGTGCTACCATGCTCGATGTCAATGCAGGTGTAACGGCAGTTGACCCCAATGAGACCGAACCGCCACTGATGCGGCAAACGCTCGAACTGGTGCAGAGCCTTACAGATTTACCGATATCAATTGATTCATCCGTCCCCGCAGCTCTCGCCGCCGGTCTTGAAGTGGTCAAAGGCCGCCCATTGGTAAATTCTGTTACCGGCGAGGAAGACCGTCTGGAAGCAATCCTGCCATTGATCAAAAAATACAATGTGCCGGTTGTGGCAATTTCCAATGACGAGAGCGGCATTTCCGAAGACCCTGACGTGCGTTACGAAGTTGCCAAAAAGATTGTCGAACACGCCGCCGACTATGGCATTCCCTCCCATGACATCGTGGTTGACCCGCTGGTGATGCCAATTGGCGCAATGGGAACCGCCGGATTGCAGGTTTTTGCCCTGGTGCGCCGGCTGCGCGAGGAACTAAAAGTCAATACCACCTGCGGTGCTTCAAATATTTCTTTCGGCCTGCCCCATCGCCACGGCATTAATGCAGCCTTCCTGCCGATGGCGATTGCCTCCGGCATGACCTCAGCGATCATGAACCCCTGTCGCCCGGCAGAGATGGAAGCCGTTCACGGTGCCAATGTGCTGATGGGCTCTGATCGGGATTGCAGCAATTGGATCAGAACCTATCGCGACCGGGTAGCTCTTCAAGGCACAATGCCTGCCACGCTTGGCGGCGCCCAGAATGTGGAGATCAAGCCGTCGGGAACAGGAAGACGCCGCGGTGGACGAGCGGCACGCAGGGGCTAACGGCGGCTTCAGCAAATGGCCGGGTCGCGCCTTGCAACTCATGGAAGGTTTTGGACGCTTTCCTACATTCATTCTGACAAGATTCTGGTGAAAATTCTTGGCTGACAATCAACATCTGGTCCTCTTCATGCCCTCCGGCAAACGGGGCCGCTTTGCTCCTGGCACGCCGGTGATTGAAGCGGCACGTTCGCTCGGGGTTTATGTGGAATCGGTCTGTGGCGGACGCGGAATTTGCGGTCGGTGTCAGGTGGAAGTGGCGGAAGGTGCGTTTGCCAAGCACGGCATTACCTCCAGCGCCCAGAATCTTTCCCCACCAGGACCAAAGGAACTGCATTATGATCAAAAGCGCGGGCTGAAAGAAGGCCGCCGGCTCTCATGTTCGTCCACCATTGAAGGCGACCTCGTCGTCGATATCCCGCAAGATGTGCAGATCAATCAACAGGTGGTACGCAAGGCGGTAGATACCCGTGAATTCGAACGCAACCCGGCCGTCCATCTTTGTTATGTTGAGATCGATGAACCAGACATGCACAAACCGCTTGGTGATCTCGACCGGCTGCTAGAGGCCCTTAGGCGCGACT
>QIIJ01000641.1 GCA_003232595.1 Aurantimonadaceae bacterium
GGCCGGGTGCTGGAACCCGGCGGTATTCTGACGCTTTACGGGCCTTATAAATATGATGGTGAATTCACCACCGAAAGTAACGGGCGGTTTGATCAATGGCTGAAAGAACGCGACCCGGTCAGCGGCATACGTGATTTTGAGGCAGTGGATGTTTTGGCGCGTACCATCGGGCTGGAATTACAGGCCGATCACGCAATGCCTGCCAATAATCAACTGCTGGTGTGGCAGCGTAAGTGATATCTATCTTCGGCCTGTAAGTCGCAAAAATGCCTGGTACATTTCCGCGGTTTCCCTGGGTTTGGCATCGGGGTTTATCTGCTGGTAGCCGACCATGGCGGCATACTCGATTGTGGCTATTGCCTTTGCATCCTCAGCGGAATATTTGCCGGATTCCGAATAAAGTTTTGTCAGATAGGAGAGGCGGGTTCCATCTACTTTCTGGCAAATGGTGCGGATCGATGCCTCGCGGGCGGCAAGCCGGCGCATGCCCTGCTCAATCTGCGGGTCGAGTTGAACGGCGAGTGCATTGAGCAGATCAAGGCGCTGTTTTGGTGTCGGGCGCTTTTCGCTCTGGCGGATCAGTTCCAGTGTAAATGTCTCGAACCAGTGTTCGGCAAGCGCCGTTACAAAGGCTTCCATATTGGTGAAATGAAAATAAAACGAGCCCTTGGTTTTTTTCGCCTCCTCGCAAAGCGCATCGATGGTAAGGCGCGCCTGGGGAGATTGACGCAACGACTGCAGTCCAAGCATCAGCCAGTCTTCGCGGGAAAAACGGGTTTTACCGACCGGAGCGTTCATGAATAGAGCCCCGCAAAACCGATCACGGCTACCGGTAAAAACAATATCCACTGGGGATAAAGCAGCGGCTTTAACTTGTGAATGGCAATCATCATCAGGCTCCAGATTGTAAAAAGCAGCGCGCCGGATGCTGCAAACAGGGCAAGATCACTGGCCGCTGGTGAGGTGGCCGCCATGGCGAAGGCCAGCGCCTGGGCAGCAATAGTGATTGTGACCATGTGCCAGGCATAGTAGGCGGTCATGCGACCAACGCCGCCTGGCTGATCATTTTTTTCAATCAGTTGTGGCACGGTTGGCGGCCCGCCGCCAAAAATATGCATCAGACATATGACAAATGACAGGGCGGAAGCGACAGCAAACCAGATATTCATCGAATGGCCTCTATAGAAAACTATAAAGTATGGTATTGTTTTGATTGATACCTGTCAAGCTTTTGCTAACCATAAGGCAATCGCGTTCAGGACAATTTAACCATTATAAAGCTGCAACTGACACGATGGGGTACCTGGATATCCCAAAATGGCTTCTTGCGACAATGTCAATTCCCACAGCATCAACAAAACCAAAACTGCTGCATGTGCAGATGTTGCGCGCTTTTGCGGCAATGTTTGTGGTGGTTACCCATTCACTCAATGAGATTAGGGAAATGCTTGCCGAACGGGGCATGAATTTTGATGACAAGATATTTCCGGGTGATTTTGGTGTTGATGTGTTTTTTATCATTTCAGGTTTCATCATGGCCTATGTGTCGCGCGATGCCTTTGCCAGGCCCGGAGCTGCCCGCGAGTTTTTGCTACGGCGGATCATTCGCGTTGCACCGCTTTACTGGATCATGACCCTGGTGGTGGTGGCAATCGTGCTTGTCGCACCGCAGTTCATGGACAATGGCACCCGGGATTTCATTCACTGGCTGGGATCATTTACCTTCATACCGGTGGAGCGGCCAACAGACGGGCTGATCAGGCCGTTACTGGGCATTGGCTGGACGCTGCAATATGAAATGTTCTTTTACGCGATTTTTGCGGTTGCGCTGGTCTGGCCGATCAAGAAAGCCATTCCGGGTGTGATTGTTGCGATTGTCACACTGGTGCTGGCCGGAATAATTCTGCAACCTGCAAATGTGCAACTGCAATTCTGGTCCAATCCGATTATGCTGGAATTTGCTGCCGGGGTGGCACTGGGCTGGGCCTATATCAGGGGATGGCGATTGCGCTCTGAATATTTCTGGGGCCTGATATATGCAGGACTGTTTCTGGTGGCGCTGGCACCGGAATTTTCCAGTGATGTGGAAATCTGGCGGGTGACATTTTATGGAGTGCCGGCACTGATGATCGTTGTCGCCTGCATCCTGACCCGCAATGTGGAATTTCGCCCTGTACCGTCGCTGCTGGTGACGCTCGGTGCCAGCTCCTATGCGCTTTATCTTACCCACCCTTTCACACTCGGGATCATTACCATGATCTGGGAGTGGCTCGGTATTACGGCGATGATCGGTTTTGGGCTGCTGCCGTGGATCTATACACTTGTTGCCATGGTCATTTGTGCAATTGTCGGGCATGGGGTACACCTGCTTGTTGAAATGCCGGCAACGCGGTTGCTCGGTAAAATCAGGCCCGGCAAGAGGGCCGAAAGCACAGATACAGCACCGGCAACTTCAGCACGTTAACCGTCTGTTGACTATTTGCCTTGCCGATTGATGCAATGTGGTATGATTGGCAGAACCCAAACTCCTGCAATTGAAATGCACCCGCGTGAAAACTCCCGGCAATTCGCAAGATTATTTTCCGCTTGTTCAGGCCCTTCGGGGCTTTGCAGCACTTTGCGTTGTGGTAACCCACGCCCTGCTTGAAGCCGGAGTGACCGGCAGCAGGTCTGCCCTTTCCGGCTCGCCGACCATGGGAGAAGTCGGGGTCGACATATTTTTTGTCATCAGCGGTTTTATCATGGTCGTGGTTTCAAAAGATGCATTTGGCCAAAAAGGGGCCTTCTGGTCATTCCTGAAAAAACGTATTGCCAGAGTTGTGCCACTTTACTGGCTGTTGAGTCTTCTGCTGATTGCGATAATTCTGCTGGCGCCAGCGCTTGTCGAAAACCCGGATGTTGATTTTGTCTACTGGTTGAAATCACTGTTGTTTGTGCCAGTGGAACATCCCGGTGGCGATGGAATTCGCCCGGTGCTGGTAGTGGGCTGGACGTTGCAGTTTGAGATGTTCTTTTACGGGCTGTTTGCAATCATGTTGCTCTTGCCCCGTCGCCGGGCGCTACCGCTGCTCCTGATTTTGCTTGTGGGGATTATGGTCCTGGGGATGATTTTTGAACCTGAAAGCAACGTGTTGCGGTTTTTCAGCAATCCGCTTTTGCTGGAATTTGCAGCCGGTGTGGTGATTGGATGGATGTTTGTCAGTGGTGTCCGTCTGCCCGCTTCAATGACATTGATATCAATCGTATTGTCGCTTGGCCTGATTGTAGCCGGTTGGCAGGCATCACATTTTGTGGATATGTCGAGGGTGGTATATTTTGGCATTCCGGCGGCAATTCTGGTTGCCGGTCTGACCCTAGCTGATGGAGTGCAGACAAGGAATATCAGCCTTTACTGGATGAAGCTTGGCAGCAGTTCCTATGCGCTTTATCTGTCGCATGTTTTTGTCATTGCGGCCCTTGGCACGATGATGGGCTGGTATCCTTTGTGGCGGGATTTATGGTATATTGCCGGGATGTTCATTGTCATCTCAGTTGCAATCAGCTGTTTCACTGGCTGGTGGCTGCATGACCTTGTAGAACGCCGGATAAACAAAGGCGCTGCAAAACTGCTGGAAAAGGCATTCCCAACATCGCACCATCCCGCGCCTAAAGTTGGCGCGGTTTCTTCGGTTCTAAAGATGAACTGAATATGAACCGGCCATTCCTGCCCGGTTCACCGCACTCATTCTAGTATTGCTTATTCGCCTCACTCAGGCTTAACCGAATATCGCAAAGGATGAGACCAATGTTTAAAAGAACCTTTCAAGCCATTTTATTTTCTATTGTTGTTGCCACCGGCGGGCTGGCCGCCTCGTCAACCGGTGCCAAAGCCGGTAATGTGACCGTCGATTTCAGCATCGGTGGCTCCGGAATCTATTTCTCCAGCGGTCGTGGATACAACCGTGATCGCCATCGCGACTATCGTTATCGGGACAATCTTCGCCGTGATTATCGCCGCCGCGACCATCGTGGCCGGGGTTATGGTCGCACCATTCGCCGTGATCGTCCGATCTATGATACCCGCAATCGCAACCGGGTTTGTTCACCGCGCCGCGCCTACAAAAAAGCCCGCCGCATGGGAATTCGTGATGCCCGGATTGTTCGCATCAATCGCCGTGCGATTGTCATCAGAGGCTATCGCTATGGTGACAGGACCAAGGTAAGATTTGGCCGCGGCGGTCGCTGTCCGGTGATTGCTGTTCGCTCAATCTGAACACAGCGCTCAACAATTTCCTCCCGCAAAACCGGGCTGCCCAAGGGTGGCCCGGTTTTTATTGCAGCAATTCCCAGCGCACCTGAACTGTGACCGTATAATTGTTTTCACCTGCCGCAACCGGCACAGAGTCTGCTGAAGCGCTTCTGGCCATGGCCATTTCTGCCATGGCAATCGGGCGGGGGCGGCTGAAGTTTTCGCTGATGGACAATATCCTGCCGAGGCCGATATTGGCAGCCTGTGTCAGAATATTTGCCTTGGCGATGGCGCTGGCCATGGCTTTTTTGCGGGCTTCTGTGATGGCGGGTTCCGGATCGTCGGT
>QIIJ01000156.1 GCA_003232595.1 Aurantimonadaceae bacterium
AAAAGGCCGTTGAATGGCTCAAGCCGCTGCGCGAAACCCCGAAGAAACTTGCATTCTTCACGGGTCGCGACCAGTCGCAGGCACTCACCAGCATCTGGGCCAAGCAGTTCGGCACCCCCAACTATGCAGCCCATGGCGGGTTTTGCTCGGTCAACATGGCAGCCGCCGGAATCTACACCATCGGTGGAGCGTTCTGGGAATTTGGCTCTCCCGACTGGGATCGCACAAAATTGTTCATCATGTTTGGTGTCGCCGAAGACCACGACAGCAACCCGATCAAGATAGGCATCGGTAAAATCAAGAAAAACGGTGCGCGGTTCGTATCGGTTAATCCGGTGCGTACCGGATATTCGGCCGTGGCAGATGACTGGCTGGGCATACGCCCCGGCACCGACGGGTTGCTGGTCATGGCGCTCATTCACGAGCTTTTCCGCACCCGCAATATCGATCTTGATTACCTCAACCGCTATTCCAATGCTCCGTGGCTGGTGATTAATGCACCGGGAAAGAAAAACCACGGTCTGTTCCTGCGTGACAGGAACGGCGATGAAATGGTCATCAATGCCGAGACTGGCCGTAAGGTCTCCCGCCACAAGAAAGGCGTGAAGGTTGCACTCACAGGCAAGGTAAAATTGCCCGACGGGGGTGCAGCCCGTCCTGTCATGGAACTGATGGCCGAGGAATATCTCAAGGAAGAACATTCACCTGCCAGCATCGCCCCGCAAACCGGATTAAGCGAGAAAGTCATCAAGGGGCTGGCCGCTGAAATTGCCCGTGTGGCCTTTGAGGAAGAAATCGTCATTGAACAGCCCTGGACCGACATGAAGGGCGAGCGCCACGAGAAATTCATTGGCCGACCGGTTTCCATGCACGCCATGCGCGGAATTTCCGCCCATTCCAATGGTTTCCAGACCTGCCGTGCCCTGCATGTGTTGCAGGTGTTGATCGGTTCTGTTGATTGTCCAGGTGGCTTCCGCAACAAACCGCCCTATCCAAAGCCGATTGAGGCCCATCCCAAGCCACATACTGTGATGCACCCGTTTCTGCCGGGCCAACCGCTTGCTGGTCCGCATCTTGGCTATCCAACCGGCCCGGAAGATCTATTGCAGGATGTTGAGGGCGTAGCCTGCCGTATAGACAAGGCGTTTTCGTGGGAAGCGCCGATGGCGGTGCATGGCCAGATGCATATGGTCATTGCCAATGCCCATGCGGGTGACCCATACAAGATTGATACGCTTTTCCTCTATATGGCCAACATGGCCTGGAATTCGTCGATGAATACCGGTGAAACCATCAAGATGCTGGAGGACAAGGATCCTGAAACCGGCGAATACAAGATTCCGCACATTATCTATTCAGACGCCTACGCATCCGAAATGGTCTCCTATGCAGACCTCATCCTGCCGGACACCACCTATCTTGAGCGCCACGACTGTATCTCGCTGCTTGACCGTCCGATTTCCGAACCGGACGCTGTAGGCGATTCCATCCGCTGGCCGGTGGTGGAGCCGGAACGCGAGGGCCACGAAGGTGTGCGTGGCTTCCAGTCCGTGCTGCTTGAACTTGGTGCAAGGCTTGATCTCGAAGACTTTGTCGATATGGACGGCAATGCGCTCTACAAGGATTACGAAGATTACATCATCAATCACGAGCGCCGCCCGGGTGTCGGCCCGCTTGCCGGTTTCCGCAACAAGGACGGCAAGGGCGAGGGCAGGGGCGAACCCAATCCGGACCAGATTGAACGCTACAAGGCCAATGGCTCGTTCTGGCAGAAGTACATTCCGATTGAAGCGCAGTTTTTCAAACATGCCAACAGGGCCTATCAGGAATTTGCTGTTGATATGGGCTTTTTTGATGAGCCGATGCCGGTGACTTTCCAGCTTTATTCCGAAGTGCTGCAGAAATTCCGTCTGGCCGGCGAGGGTCTGCGCGAACCGCAGCCGCCGGAGCATCTAAGAAAGCAGGTCACAACCTGCTTTACCCCGCTGCCAAGCTGGTATCCACCGGGAGAAGAAACGCTGGTAGACCAGCAAGAATTCCCCTATCACGCCCTGACCCAGCGTCCTGCTGCGATGTATCATTCATGGGGATCGCAAAATGCCTGGTTGCGCCAGATACACACCAAGAACCCGCTCTATGTGCCCGAAGCCATTTGCAAGGAAAAGGGACTGAAAGAGGGCGACTGGGCCTGGGTCAGCTCATGGCACGGCAAGATCAAGGTTCAAATCGCGCCGATGGACGCGGTTAACAACAAGACCTTGTGGACCTGGAATGCCATCGGCAAACGCCCCGGCGCCTGGGCGCTTGATCCCAAGGCCCCGGAAGCCACCAAGGGCTTTTTACTCAATCACCTGATCAGCGAATTGCTGCCGCCCAGGGGCGATGGTCGACGCTGGTCCAATTCCGATCCGATCACCGGTCAGGCCTCATGGTTTGATTTGCGTGTAAAAATCGAAAAGACGGAAGAGGGTGGCACCATCAGCGACCCGCATTTCACCCCCCTGAAACGTCCGGGCAAACCGGAAAAAGCGCCAACAGTTCTGCGTTACGGACAGGAGTGGAAAAAATGACAACACTTCCAGCTTCCACCAATACAAAGCTCGGCCTGGTTATAGACCTTGATACCTGTGTCGGCTGCCACGCCTGTGTGATTTCCTGCAAGGAATGGAACACCGGGGCCTATGGCAATGCGCTTTCCGACATGGACCCCTATGGGGCGGAGCCTGAGGGTTCTTTCCTCAACCGCATTCATGTTTTTGAGGTCATCCCAGAAGGTGGCGAAGTCATTAATGAAAATGCCGATACGCGGGTGGTCAATTTCCCCAAATCCTGTCTTCACTGCGAGGACGCACCTTGCGTCACTGTCTGCCCGACCGGTGCTTCCTACAAGCGCGCCGAAGACGGTATTGTGCTGGTGGATGAAAACAAGTGCATGGGCTGCGGCCTCTGCGCCTGGGCATGTGCCTACGGTGCTCGCGAGATGGACCTTGCAGCCGGTGTGATGAAAAAATGCACACTCTGCGTTGACCGTATTTACAATGATACTATTCCCGAGGAAGATCGCATTCCTTCCTGCGTGCGCACCTGTCCGGCAGGCGCGCGCCATTTCGGTGATCTGGGCGACCCTCAATCGGATGTTTCCCTTCTGGTTGCTGAACGAGGCGGCTTCGATCTCATGCCCGAACAAGGCAACAGGCCAACCAATAAATACCTACCGCCACGGGACAGATACCCGCTTGAAAATGTAGCGCCAATTGCCGGATTTGTGGATAATGTAGACGATGCTACTGGATTTTTCGGCTGGATAGACATGGTTTTGTCCAGGCTCGATAGCCAATCTGATACAGGAGGTAAAAGCTGATGCATCCCGCTTTTTCTGTCATTGTTTTTACCACCTTTTCAGGTGCAGGCTACGGTCTTGCAGCCCTGCTTGGCCTTGGTCTGGTGGACCCGGCGTCACTTTCATCCAAACTTGGTTATTTTCTGGCATTGGGGCTGATATCACTGGGCTTGTTGTCCTCGACACTTCATTTGGGCAACCCCAAAAATGCTATTCGTGCGTTTTCTCAATGGCGTTCAAGTTGGCTGTCGCGTGAAGGCGTGGCTGCGATTGTCACATTTGTACCTCTCGGGATACTGGCACTGGCCAGTATTTTCTTTGACAGCCATATTGGCTGGCTTGGCCTGATCGCTGCATTCTTGTGCATGGTGACGGTCTATTTCACCTCAATGATTTACGCCTCATTGCGCACTGTTGTTATGTGGAACACCTGGCTGACTTCAGCCACATATCTGGTATTTTCGATTGCCAGCGGTGCCGTTATTCTCGCCATGCTCGTCGCAATTGTGGATGGGGTTTCATCAAACATCACCCAGATTGCACTTGCTGCCATCCTGATTGGCTGGATATTCAAGCACTTGTGGAACCAGCGCCGCGAGCTCGGTTTTGGCGCGTCTTCCATGGAGACCGCCACCGGGATGGGACATCTGGGCAAGGTGCGACTGCTGGAGCGGCCCCACGCCATGGAAAACTATCTCACCCGCGAAATGGGCTTTCGCGTCGCGCGCAAACATGCCGACAAATTGTGGAAGACCGCTGTTACTCTCGGCCTGATTGTTCCTCTGGTGCTCCTGGCGCTCTCAATGGTGAGTTCCAACGGGATGGCCGCCTTCCTGCTCGTTGTGTCAACTCTTTCCATCATGGCAGGCTTGATGACAGAACGCTGGCTTTTTTTTGCCACCGCCAACCACGCCGTTTCACTCTATTACGGCGGTGATGCACTGGATATCGGGTGAAGCAGAGTGAACCCTGAGCATAGCTATCCCGGTGCAGCCAGCTCTTTGATTGCTTTTTGATGTCGTGCCTGCGTGATCCAGTGTTCCTGTTTGATGCGGCCTTTGAAATCCAGAATTTCTTCGATCATTTTCTGATCGGACTTACTCAGATCGGCAAGCTGATCAAAGCTTGAAAAACCCAAATCTTTGAGCCGTGCCGCTAAAACATCGCCAATATCGTTGATTTTTGTCAAATCGTCTTCTGTTGA
>QIIJ01000591.1 GCA_003232595.1 Aurantimonadaceae bacterium
GCGGCAATATTCCTGAAATATCTGGCAACCGATGAAGCCCAGGCGATCTATGCCAAAAACGGTTTTGTCACAGCAACAGCAGAAGAGCTGACAATGCGTCCGATACCGGGAAAGTGATCGATGAGGCTGGCTTGAATCTGTAAGTCACACTAATTTGATTTGATCAGCCTGTTGGTAGTAGCTGTTCTGAATAAGGGGTCGAAATTGTGATAATTCGATCTGCACAACAAGGAGGTAACAACAATGTCCAAACTGACAACAATTTTTACAGCATTTGCATTTGCTTTTGCTTTTTTTGCAATCGCACCAACTGATGTCGTCGCTCAGGAGAAGGTGCACAAGGTGGCCATCCATGTGGATGAGAACATGGCGTTGAACAATATAGAAAATGTGCGAAAATATTATGACTCCATTGGCGAAAAGGTGATCATCGAACTTGTTGCCTATGGTCCTGGACTTAACATGCTGCGGGCCGATACATCACCAGTGGCGACGCGGATTGCGACTATGGCGCTGGAAATCGACAATCTTGTCTTTGCCGCGTGCGGCAACACCAAAAACAGAATGTCCAAAAAGGCCGGCAAGGAAATTGAACTTCTTTCAGAAGCCAATCTTGTGATATCCGGAGTGGTGCGGTTGATTGAACTGCAGGAGCAGGGTTACGCCTATGTCAGGCCGTAGTTTCAGAACCAGATTCTGGTTGGGTTGGTTATAAAAATACTCGGTATCCAATGGCATACCGGGTATTTTTTGTCAGGGTTTCCCCTCACATTCCGACAACCTTGATCGTGTTATTTTCCAGTTGCGGGATGCTTTTCAGGCGGGTGATATAAGTCTCCATCAAATCATAGATGGCCGGCCCTTGCGTACCCTCATTCACAGATGCCCAGCCTGCAACAACATAGCTCTTTGATGCCTCGATCGGCTCACCGGTTTTCAGGTGAACCATATCAGAAATGCGCGATCCGATTTCTTCTTTTGGACGCACCGTATAGCCCATGCCGCCAACGCGAACCATGTCGCCGCCCTGCTGCAAAAACGGATCCTTGTTGAAGAGGTTGTCACAAACATCTTCCAGAATATTGTTGAGTGTTTCTCCGGTCATTTCCAGTCTGTAAACCGATGGATAGTTCATTGAGGTCTGGGTATAAAGATCATCGATAGTGATATCCTGACCCGGCAACAAGGTTGTGCCCCAACGGAAACCCGGCGACAGCGAAATTTCCGCATCGCGTTCTTCAATCAGTCCCTGACAAATCAGATCATCCCAGGTGCCATTGAAATTTCCGCGGCGATAGAGAAGCCCTTCGCTTTTGCCAATCACCCGCTGGCATTCTGCTTCATAGGGTGCGCGTACATCGTCAATTTTTGCAGCCATTTCAGTATCGGCTTCAATGATATCAGAGAATACCGGGATCAGGGTCGAGTTATAATCCACTACCTTGCCGCCCTTGATTTCAAGGTCAATGCGACCGAGAAATTTACCATGCGACCCGGAAGACAAGACAAGGGTTGTGCCGATCCGGATGGCTTCCGGCACGGCATCATGGGTGTGGCCGGTGAGAATAACATCAATGCCCGAGACCACCGTTGGCAGCTTCTGGTCAACGTCAAAACCATTATGCGACAAAAGCACAACCACTTCGGCACCTGCCGCACGGGCCTTGTCAACATTTTCCTGCAAGACTTCCGGGCGTATGCCAAACGACCATTCGGGAAACATCCAGCGCGGATTGGCAATCGGCGTATAGGGCATGGCCTGGCCGATCACGGCGACCTTGACCCCGCCCTTTTCGAAAATCTTGGTGCTTTCGAACACCGGTTCTTCGAAATCATTGTCGACAATATTACCGGCAAGGAAGGGGTAATCCATCTGGTCGATGATCTCCAGAACACGTTCGGCGCCAAAGGTGAATTCCCAGTGACCGACCATTGCATCGGGCTTTAACATTGCCATGCAGTCGACCATATCCTGGCCGTTGGTTTTCAGGGACGTGTAGGAACCCTGCCATGTATCACCGCCATCGAGCAACAAAACCTTGTCGTCGCCACGGTCACCGCGAATGGCCTTGATCAGTGTTGCCGTTCGATCCAGCCCTCCAAGTCGGCCATAAGTTTTTGCCATATTGACATAATCGACCATGGTATGGGCATAGGCCAGAGGGGTTCCATTATCGATGTTAAAATGTTTAAGAAAATCTTCTGCCACAAGATGGGGCGGGATGCCCTCAAATGCGCCAACACCATAATTTTCAGAAGGCGGGCGAAAATAGAGCGGTTTCAACTGACCGTGAATATCAGTGACATGAAGAAGGGTGACCTGGCCTTTGGAATCAAATTTTAGCAGGTCGTCCTGGGTGAGTTTTTGTTGCGCGGCCACCTTTGTAAGGGAGCCGGAAAACCCTGTAATGGAAGCTGTAACCGCAGCCCATTGCAAAAAGTCGCGTCTGGTAAACATTCTTCATATCCTTCAATGGGTATTTTATTTTTGCCGATGCCCGGATGTCCAGATCGTTACGGTCGGCGTTATTTCAAGAAAGTGCCGTTTCAAAAAAAAAGGGGCGAATAGCGCCCCCTTTTTCAATGGTGTTCATTCGCCGGGCATCGGCCCGACGAATTGAATTGTCAGGCGCACGATCAGTTGCGAACCGATGGTGTTTCAACACTCAGACCATTGCCGCGTGATGCAACATAAAGTTCAAGTGCTACAAACTCGTCACTACCAACCTTATACGGGTCTGCACGAATGTTGCTCATGCAACCCTTGAAGCGGCGCTGGATCGAGCCGAGTTTCTGCCATTTCAGGCGGAAGACCGGAAAACCGTTGGACTGTCCCTGGCTGAGAAGATTGGCGCGAATGTAATTGCCATAGTTATCTTCGTGGCAATTGGCACACGACATATCCAACTGCCCAACACGGGTATAGTAGATTTTCTTGCCTTTGTCGGTCCATTCGGCCATCGGCCCATCGGTTTGAACTTTGACAGGCATACCGCGCGATTGAAGGCCTACATAAGATGTCATGGCAAGCATGTCATTGTCATCAAACTTAAGCTTTTCCGCACCCTGGCGATCAACCCGGCATTCATTGATCTGCTGCTCAAGCGTAATCGGCTTGCCAAGTGAAGCCTTCCATTTCGGCATGGCGGCGCGCACACCTTTCATACTGACAGATGCATCATCGTGACAATCAGCACAGGATTTGTTCTTGCTGCCGATTGCTGTCGACCACAGTCCCTCACCTCTTTCCACTGCAGGAAATGCCGGGTTGTCAAAATCATCGGCCTGCATTTCCTGCGTCTCGGACAAAGCATATTGCCAGCCGGAAATCAGTTCATCCAACGCACTGCCTTCCGGGGCCGCAGATTTGGTGGCGATTTTTTTGCCGTCGATTACCAGTTCGGCATTGTCAGCACCGGAAAATGCAATACCACCGGAGATCGCAATCGCTCCAAGGGATGCAAGCAGTGTTCCTGCAAGTTTAGTGTAGATCTTCATAGTGTGTCCTCCCAGACCTGAAATTGTTTTGCCAGTTACTGGACGGCGATTTTCTTCTCAGATGTGTAGACCGAGCCATCGTCATCCGTCCAGGTGAACTTGAAAGTACCGGATTCCATGACTTTCACGCTGAACTTGAAATAGGGATTGGCGGAAACCGATGGCTCCAGATTTGCTGAAAATACTTCGGCACCGTTATATTCCGCTTTAAAATGATTGATGATTTTGCGCGGAATAAACTCTCCGGTCTTTCTGTCCTTGCGGCGACCCGTTTCCATCTTGTGACTGATCAGGGTCTTGATGGTAATCACATCACCCTTGGCAGCTTTTTTGGGTACTTTAACCCGCGGTTTAACCTTGTCTTTGGCCATGATATTCTCCTGATGTTGTCAATTAGCCGCCGCAGCCGCCAATGGTTACCTTAACGTTTTTCTTGTCGAGAAAAACAGAACCGTCGTTCATTTTGGCATAGGCCAGGATATCCTGGGTCGTGGCCAGACGAATGCGGGTTGAGGCTTCCGCCTTGCCGCTCATTGCCGAGAAATTGAAGGTTGCAACCGGTGGAAACGGATTGCCCGCTGCCACGACCAGAACCGAAGCAACGTAGTTGTCTTCAGTCATCGGGCTGTCAACAGTGAAGCTGATTGGTACAGTATTGCCGTTCTCGGCGATTTCCGGTGTTTTCAATTTGACCTTGCCGCTTACCGGTTCCTTGCCGCCAATAAAGTCAGCAATGATTTTTTCGGTGTCTGATGCAGACAGCGCCGGTGTAATGCTTGCTCCAAGTGTCGCAAAGGCAACCGCGCCCGCGCCAATCACAAAGGTCTGACGTCGTGTCACATTCATGGTTTTTCCTTCCAAAATTTGTTTGCTCAGCCAGTTCCAGGCAATTGCCTGCGGCATATTACTTCAACGTTATGATATACGCCAAAATATCCTCAACCTGCTCTGCGTTGAGGATGGTCTTGCCCAGGAATTTCTTCTGGGTACGAAAGCCATTTTTTAAACGGTAGAATGATGGCATCATGGTGTCTTCACCAAGGACCTTTTTGGAGTCGATCAGGATTGCTCTCAATGTTGCCTCGTCATAGCGTTCTGCAACGCCATCCAGCGCCGGACCGATTTCCCCGTGAAACGGCTGATCTGCCAAATCCTGGTTGATATGACAGGCAAGGCAATTGCCAAGCTTGCGGTTGGCAAATGTCTTCTTGCCTTTAACCGCATCGCCGGCAGCACCGGTCAGCGATTTCGAGAATTTTCCGTCATCAATCATTACCATGTCGGGACCGTTTGTGCGCTGGTAACTGACACCCCGACAAATGATGCGCCAACAAAGAGCGCGCCAACGGTGGCGAATTGTACAAAAGTTTTATTCATGAATCAGGCCCCTCCCAAAGTCTTGTTTTTACCATGCACAGCCAATCTACCATCGAATTTTTCTAAACACAATAACAAATTCTAATTTGTTAATGGATTAGCATTATCTTATATTATCAATT
>QIIJ01000533.1 GCA_003232595.1 Aurantimonadaceae bacterium
CTTGATCAAGTGCTGCAAAGTCAACATGACTGGTAAGATCACAACGGCCCGGATTGTGCAACGGATTGCTAAATTTGTGGGCCAAAATTGCCTGAAACGTGTCACCAAAACCGGCACCTAGGTGTCCATAATCTATCAACAAAGCCATACCGCCAAACCGCTTGATATGACTCGCAATTTCGACAACCACAGCCTCCCGCGCCGGAGCAGTTTCGAATATTGTCCCCTTCATCTGAGCCTGATGATCGACAGGAAGTTTCGCCGGATCGCACACACCGGCACCCGCCATGAAGGTCAGTTCGCCGTTCCGCAATCCAACCATCCGCTCACGCCAAAGATCACCGGTTTTCACATATTGGCGAAGCGGCAGCGCATCGAGAAATTCATTGCCGATAAACAGTGTCGGCAATGCATCATTAGCATCAAGGCGGTCGATCCAGGCGACCTTGTCGCCAAGGTCCGCAAGCGCGCTGGCCTGTTCCACCCGCAGCTTGTCGCTGATATCCAGCAACCGGATTTGCACGCCGTCCATAAAACCGGCATCAACCGATGTCGCCCGCAAAAGATCGGCCATTAAAGTGCCGCGACCTGGCCCCAATTCCACCAGATTAAACCGTTTCGGCGACCCGATATTGCGCCACATGGAAACGCACCACACCCCGATCAGTTCACCAAACATCTGGCTGATTTCCGGCGCGGTGGTAAAATCACCATCGCTGCCAATTGGCTGCCCGGTGGTATAATAACCCTCTTTCGGATCGGTCAGGCACATTGCCATATAGTTGGCAATTGTCAGTGGACCGTCAAGACTGATCTGCCGCCGGATACGTTCCTCAAGCCCCATGGTTACGCCGGCTGGCTGCTGTCCGCCGGTTTGCGCATCATCGCCCACAGACCAAGGGCCAGCATCGGCAGCGACAGCACCATCCCCATGGTCATCCAGCCTCCGGCCAGATAGCCGATATGGGCATCCGGCATGCGATAAAATTCAACGATTATTCGCGCTACCCCATAACCAAACAGCCAGGCACCGGCAATATAACCGGGCTTTTTCAGCTTGCGTCCGGCATAAATCATTGCCGTCAAGATAACGAACAGCACCACACCTTCGAGCGCAGCTTCATAAAGCTGGCTTGGATGGCGCGGTTCGGGGCCGCCATTGGGAAAGACGAAAGCCCACGGTACATCGGTGACCCGGCCCCACAGTTCGGAATTGATGAAATTGGCAATCCGGCCAAAAAACAGCCCGAATGTGGATGCAGCCGCAATCACATCAAGAAAACTGAAAACGGCGATTTTGCGCGCGCGGGCAAACAATATGACCGCCAGCATCAAGCCAAGCGCGCCGCCATGAAACGACATGCCGCCGGTCCAGATTTTGAGAATATCTATCGGGTTATCAAGATAACGCGCCAGATCGTAAAACAGGATATAGCCAAAGCGCCCGCCAAGCACGATGCCGATGGCGGCCCAGACCAGAAAATCATCGAGATCAACAATGCCAAAGGCTGGCTTGTCATTACGCCACAAACGGGGCGTTGAGACCAGTTTTCTGGCATAATACCAGCCAAGCAATATGCCCACCACATAAGCAAGCCCGTACCAGCGCACCGCCAGTGGTCCGATTTCAAAAATGATCGGATCAATTATCGGAAAAGTCAGCGCCAGGTTTGGCAATTGGGTGTAGAGCATTAACGAATCCCTTTATCCTCGTTTTGGTGAATATAGGGATTTCATTCAGCGATGTAAGCTTACAATTTTGTCATGGGAAAACGACAAAGCGCGGCACATTTATTGAAATGCACCGCGCAATCAATTGTTGCAACACAATCCTGTCTGTCAGCGCTGGGGGTTGTGCGCCATCAGGAAGGGCCGCAATTCAAATCAGGCCAAATCAGGATTTGCCGAATTTATCAATTCTTGGAAACACGGTGCGTTCCACCATGCTGTGACGGTCAAGAACGGTCATTCGAAAACCGACACCAAGGCCGTATGCGAGTTCTTTAAGTGCGTTGATAAATGCCATTGTTCTGCTCCTTTGATCAGCATGTGAATATCTTTGGCGATGACACCTATCTAGTAATATTTTTGAATTTCACCAATGCTAAGAATAATCATCAGCTATGTGGTTTTTGCATGGATAATCTCATTTCAGTCAGCCAGAGCAACACGGCCTACCGATTCCCGATCCGTTCCACCAGTTCCCCCAGTTCCAGCACACCCCCGCAACTGGCCCGATAACGATTATCACTGCCAGAACAATTTTACCCAACACCCTCATCATCTGCCCTCTCTCGCAAAAAATTGAAACCTTTCGTTCCCGCTTGTCAATCTCCATATGGCAACCTGCAGCAGGTTCTGATATGCCCGGCCCATCAAGGAGAAATAAATGAGCGCCCGCAGCAATATCCCATCAGGACTGCCTGAAAACATTGACGATAAAAAGCAACAGGCAAAAACCTGGTTTGAAATGCTGCGCAATCAGATTTGCACCTCATTCGAAGCCCTGGAAGACCAGTTGCAGGGCCCGCTTGCGGATTGTGAACCCGGCCGTTTTGTCCGCACCCCCTGGAGCCGCGATGAAGGAGCAGGTGGCGGCGGTGTCATGTCGATGATGAACGGGCGGGTATTCGAAAAAGTCGGTGTCCATGTCTCAACCGTTTATGGCGAATTCAGCGAAGAATTTCGCAAACAAATGCCCGGTGCCGACGAGGACCCCTCATTCTGGGCCTCTGGCATCTCGCTGATCGCCCACCCGCAAAACCCCAATGTTCCCGCTGTCCACATGAATACGCGCATGGTGGTGACAACCCGCCAGTGGTTTGGCGGCGGGGCCGATCTTACCCCGGTGCTTGATCGTCGGCGCACCCAAAACGACTTAGATAGTGTGGATTTCCACAGGGCCATGCGGAAACCTTGCGACGCCCACACGGTCGCAGATTATGACGCCTATAAAAAATGGTGCGATGAATATTTTCACCTCAAACACCGCGACGAACCGCGCGGCATTGGCGGCATCTTTTTTGACTATCTTCATTCCGATGATGAATCCGGCGGTTGGGATGCGGATTTCGCCTTTGTTCAGGACGTCGGTCGGGCCTTCCGCGATATTTATCCCACTATTGTTGCGCGCAATATGGAAGATGAGTGGAATGACAAAGACCGTGAAGAACAGCTGATCCGCCGCGGTCGATACGTCGAGTTCAACCTGCTCCAGGATCGCGGCACAATTTTTGGTCTGAAAACCGGCGGCAATGTAAACTCAATTCTTTCCTCAATGCCACCGGTGGTAAAATGGCCGTGACAGACAGGATTTATGCCGCATCAACTTTGTCGGATTTTCCGGATTGGCCCTCTAAACGACCCGTCGTATTCAGGTGCGTTCCTTTCAGCGACTTGTCGCGATACATATCCTGATCAGCCAGTTGCAACAGCTTTTGCGACGTGTCGGCATCTTCAGGATAAAGCGCATATCCAACGCTTGTTCCAACATTACAAATTTGCCCGCCAACTTCGACCGGCACGCCAATCGATTGCTGCAAACGGTTGCGCAATTCTTTAAGCGCAGCATCACCCACGCAGGACGTAACAAGAATGGCAAATTCATCGCCGCCCATGCGTGCAACGGTATCACCGTCACCAACACAATTAGTCAGCCGCGCCGCGACAACTTTCAACACCCGGTCACCCACCATGTGACCATGCCCGTCATTGGTCAGTTTGAAATCATCCAGATCCATATAAATTACAGCGTGACGACTGCCATTCTGTAGAGCTATTTGCCTCTGGTTTTCAAGCTGGCTGTAAAAGAACCGGGGGTTTTTTAGGCCCGTCAGTGAATCATGATTAGCCTGGCGCTCAAGGTTCCTGCGCTCCTCGTTAAGCTCCTCATTCAGTTTCTGGTTTTGCCGCTGATAGAATGCGATTCCAGACTGAATAGCGCCAAATGCAACCAGAAATACAATAGCCAGATTGGTGTTGGGACTGGTTGTTGATGTATAGTCCGGCAGAATAATATTGAAGTTGTAAACAACAGCCCATTGCAACCCGACTATGACAAGAATTGCCGCGGCAGACATCCAGCCAATCCTGTGGCCATAAAGCAGATGGACGATCACCGGCAGTAATATCAGGCAAGGCGTTACGATTGAGCCCGGGAACCCGCCTGTCAGAAATAAACTTGCCAGAGTCACAATAAATGATGCAGCGGTGAATATAACGCGTCCCGCATTATAATATCCCCGCATCAAAAGCCCATAGGCCCCGAAACAGGCGAACATCAAGGCAAATTCAATCGGCAGAAACAACGCCCTTGTTCGCGCTTCAAACAGTTCCGGTGCCAGCACCTTCAGGCCGATTGGAATCACCAGCAACAGCAGGGCAAAACCAATCAGGATACTGGCCAGAATCGACGAAAAGTACATCTTTTCACGATCATGGGCATAGTGCCGCTGTAATATACTATTCTGCCATCGCAGCAGTCCAGCTCCCGGCAAC
>QIIJ01000444.1 GCA_003232595.1 Aurantimonadaceae bacterium
CGATATAACGATTGCTTTCGAGCAAGGTGTTTCGACCGTTCTTCTTGGCGCGAACGGTGCGGGAAAGTCATCGTTCCTGAATGCTGTCGCCGGGCTGACGCGGCGTGGGGTCAGCGGTCAGGTGCGGTTCGATGGCGAAGACATCACGCGCGTCGCGTCGCACGAGCTGCCAGACCGGGGTATTGTGATCGTACCGCAGAACCGTGGTCTGTTCGGATCGCTGACAGTGCGCGAAAACCTTGAGCTGGGGCGTTTTCCAAAGCGTGCAGCAGGCCAGCCTTCGCGCCTGAATGAGATCGTGGGTTATTTCCCACGCCTGGCAGAGCGCATGACGCAGGCGGTCAACACCATGTCGGGGGGAGAACAGCAGATGGTTGCCATGGGCCGGGCTCTTATGTCGCATCCGAAACTCCTCATGCTGGATGAACCCTCGCTGGGATTGTCGCCGATCATGACCTCCGAGATGTTCCGGTCACTGGCGCGCGTGGTTGAGACCGGAGTGACATTGATCCTGGTCGAGCAGAACGCACAGCGATCCTTGAAAATGGTGGCGCGAGGGGCCCTGATTAGCAACGGTCAGCTTGTCCGGGTGGACGAGTCCAACTCCTTGCTGGCTGACCGATCTATCATCGACGCCTACCTGGGCGGAGCTGCCGCTGTTGCCTAGGTAGAACTATGACCGAATCTTGATGATGGCCTGACGGATCCAGAACTTGTGTTTTGGTATAGTTGAAATTCCAACCGTCCAGTTACTCTCTACAGCTTACGTTTGAGTATCCGAGTTTGCCGGACCAGACCACATCACGGAACTTTTGACAAATTGGATGCCCCGTTAAAAATGGGGGATTACCACGACCTGCAACCTGTTGCGCGCGGTTTTAATCGATATCTTGACAGTGTCAAAATAGGTGGTAATTTGACACTGTCAAAATATGTCGGAGCCCCTATGACCCGTTCTCGCCTGCCCTTGATCATCACAGCTTTTTTTAGCGTACTGGTTGCGCTCGTGTCCTATCGGTTTGTTTTGCTTGGAATGTCGGTGGCATTTCCAGGAATGCTTTCCCATCTGGACCAGCGCTGGCTGGCATTTGTATTGCATGTGACCGCTTCGCCGATTGCGCTGGCTATTGGAGTTTTCCAGTTTTTTCCCGGTTATCGGCAGCGCCGCCCGGCGCTACACCGCCTGAGCGGGCGTATTTATGCGTTTTCGGTGTTGGTTGGCGGCCTGTCCGGGCTGTGGCTGGCATTTGGCACCAACGGACCTGTCGCTGGGGCAGGGTTCGGCCTGCTTTCGGTCGTGTGGATGGTCGTTACCGCACTTGCAGTGCGTGCAGCAATGGCACGGCGTATCGCCGATCACCGCCACTGGATGATCCTGTCTTTCGCCTTGACTTTGGCCGGTGTCACATTGCGGCTTTATCTGGCCGGTTTTACCTTGTTGGGATTCAGCTATCCTGAAGCTTCAATATATCTGGCGTGGATTTGTTGGGTGCCAAATGTGGTCATCGCCTATTGGTGGCTGCGCCGGGAGGCACAACAGAAAGTAACAGCGTAGGCCGGCCCCCGCAGGGGCAATGCATGAGCATCGGGCCACCCCGGTGGCCTAAGTGTCCGATTCAAAAGTCACTTGAGGTGACTTTTTGACATCTGTTCCGCCCTCTCCCCCGGCCCAACCACCCACCAGGGTACCGTTATCGGGTGGTTGGGCCGGGGGAGAGGGCTGGCTCGGGACTTTTAAATCAGGCTCTAAACGACCAGAACCCGCCGGGCGAGCTGTTTCATTTTCCGGATATAGTCCGCCTGCGACCAGCCGCACTCGATGGTCAGCTGTTCCCAGTTTCGCACCGACAGCAGGGTCCATAGGATATCTGTTGCCTCATCGGGTGAGTAGTCCGGTGAGAGATTGCCGTCATCTTTAAGTGCTTCAATGGCAGCCTCGCAACCATGGCGCATGGCTTGCATGCGGTTTTGCCAGGCTTTTGAGGCGGCATCGTCAGTGTCTTTCATTGCCAGCAGGGCCTTGGCGACACCATAAATTTCGGGAATATAGGTGCCCCATGCTTCGATATAGGTGTCGAGCCTCTCAGGCCCGGAACGCGCATTGCGGCTTGCCGCCAACCGTTCGTCTGTGTTGTTGATTTCATCCAGATAGATAGTTGTTGCAATCAGAAGTTCCGCCCGGGTGGTGAAGTGCAGATAAAGCGCCTGGCGCGAAATTCCTGCCAGTTTTGCTATATCACCCATGCGCACACCCTTGCCCCGACTTTCAACCAGCAAATCCAATGCCGCCTTCAATATTTTGCTTCGAGTGCTTAATTCTTTGCTTGACATAGTGTCAAGTAATCCCTACCTGCGAGTTTGTCAATTGACATCATGTCAAGTAACGATGAATTAGCGAAGGGAAAATCAAATGAAACTCACGGTCTTCGGTTCAACCGGGAAAATAGGAGAAAATGTCGTGGCCCAGGCGTTGGAAGCCGGGCATGAGGTGACGGCCTTTGCCCGCAATCCGGACAAGATCAAAAGCGTCCACAAAAACCTGCAGGCTGTCAAAGGCGACATGTTCGATTCTGCGGCGGTCAGCTCAGCGGTTAAAGGCCAGGATGCCGTAATCTGCACCCTTGGCATGCCAATCATGAACCGGGACAAACTGCGTGCGAAGGGCACTGCAACTATTGTTGGTGCAATGCAGAAAACCGGTGTAAAACGACTGATCTGCCTTTCCATGCTGGGTGTTGGTGACAGTATGGAACTACTGCCTTTTCACTATAAGTACCTGATTATTCCCTTCATTTTGGGCCGGGCGGCGGCTGATCACTCACAACAGGAAAAGATCGTACGCAACAGCAAGCTTGACTGGGTGATTGTAAGGCCCGGTAATTTTACTGACGGTCTGCGCACCGGCAGATACCGTCATGAATTTGGCAGGGCCGACCAGCCACCGACACTGAAAATCTCAAAAGCAGATGTGGCTGAATTCATGTTGAAACAGCTTGTAGACAACACCTGGCTGCATCGCGCTCCGGGTCTGTCCTATTGAAAAAGACACCCTGACCAAAGCAGGAGGCCGATCAGTTCACAACACCGGGCCAGTTCTTATTGGCCTTTTTGATGTTGCCGGGAATATCCGTGCTCCACTGGCGTTTCACACCGAGTGAATAATTGAGATAGAGCTTGTTGTCGACAATCGTCCAGGCTTCGGGCACGGTTGAGGCGGTTGAACCATAGCTGACGGCAAAGGCGCAATAACCGCCATATTGCGGGGCATATTTTTCCGGTGCTGCCTCAAAGGCAGATTTGTTGGCAGCGCTGGAAAAGTACCAGGTGGCGCCATTCCAGGAAAGTGCATTTTCAGCATTGCCCTCAACCGGTTTACTTTCAGTGAAATAGGCCACGGGATCATAGCCGTTAATAGCAACACCGGTAGATGAGTTGCTGTAGACTTTCGCCTGGGCTGCCAGCAGCGCTGCCGGCAATAATGCTACAGAAACCGCAGCAGTGGTGCCAACGACAAGAAATTTTCTGCGTGCGATCATGATATTCTCCATTTGCCAGTGATCAATTCTTATAAACCATTGCAGGAAATGCCGCAGTCACATTCTCACACAAGTGGTTTATCCGGCGCTTTGAGATTGGTGAATGAAATATAAAAAACCACCGGGGAATAACCGCCGGTGGCACATTGTGTTCACTACAGGAAATTTGGAATTACAAATCGCCCAATTGTCCCAGATGTTGTGCGACCAGATAATAGAAGGTCACGCGGCTTTTGTTGCGGTCCCCTTTCATGGTCTCACAGACTTTGACAATAATTTCATCACACCTGGAATCGTCCCCATTGTGGCCGAGTTTTTTTCCGCACCACTTTTCACGAACCCTTGCAAGTTCCTTTGGATCAGAACACGATACAAGAGACGAATCCTTGTTTCGCAGGGCAATGCCCAGGTGTTTAACAATTTTTTGAACGATGTCGGCGTCCGCCCTGGCATCGTAGCGCTGAACATCAGCAAGATACTCACTCATGAATGTTGTCTCCCCAACAGTTATTGCGCCGGCACTATGCCAGCTTGCACACTCATGACATGCTTTTTACCTTACGTAATTCGCTTGTAAAGCGAAATTTTATTCGCCAATGTGCATAGAAAATTCAATCTGCCCTTTTCATGCCTGCTTGCCAAGCCTATATTGGAATTGTCGGTTCGCCGACTATGGCAATAAATGGCCTGTGTAATAAACCATTCGGACCCGGGGGCGGTACCCGGCGCCTCCACCAAACTGTTTGAGTGTTCAATTCGCTGCAAGTATATTTGAAGTGATATGTCCAAACAGTTTGGCGGGGGCGAAACAGGATCGACGAGGGTGTAAAGACTGCGTTTTTGCTCGGCATGGTACCCACCGATATCGGGCCATTTTGTAGTTGCAAATGACAACTATGCGGAAGCACGTCTCGCTGCCTAGCGGTGTGACGCTTCACATTAACTCCTGAGGGTTCGCACTTTCAGGCGGGGTTCGAAGGCACCTGGCAACAGAAGCCTTCACTTTCAACCTGTTTAAACGCCAAACTGCCGCAATTTCCTTGCAGGTTTCGAGAGGGTGTCTATTGCAGCGAAACATTTTATGGGCAAGAATGCGTTTATGACCGATGTGCCATCAAAAGACCTGATCCGCTACGACATCCTTACCCAGGATGCTATGCGTGGTGTCGTGAAGAAAGTCATAACCGAAGCGGCAAAAGCCGGACTGCCGGGGGACCATCATTTTTTTGTCTCGTTTTCAACCGGATTTCCCGGCGTTCAATTGTCAGCCCGTATGCGCGAACGCTATCCCGATGAGATGACTATTGTTGTTCAACACCAGTTCTGGGATTTGAAAGCCAACGATCACGGCTTTGAAATCGGCCTGTCATTTGATGAAATTCCTGAAATACTTTCAATTCCATTCGCTGCAATCAAGGGTTTTTTCGACCCATCTGTTCAATTTGGCCTGCAATTCGATGTAGAGGAAGACGAACAGGAGGAGGCGGAAGTTACGTCTATTGGCAATATCGAAGCCGGAAAATCCGTCAAGGAGGTTCAACCGGCAAAGGAAGAAACCGGAAATGCCGTAGCCATCGCTCCAAAAACCGACAAGGGCGATAAATCAGCAAAAACCAAGAAGAAACCCAGCAAAAAAGCTGATGACGAAAAAACCGCTGACACTCGGAAGATGGTGGAGGTGCGGAAGTCGTGTCACTTGATGCCTTTCGAAAAAAGCCATAGACCCATGGCTGAAATTATCAATTTGCGGTTGGCTCGCAAACAAAGACTTCGAAACAA
>QIIJ01000300.1 GCA_003232595.1 Aurantimonadaceae bacterium
CCGGAATTCCGCAACCGGCTTGATGCGGTGATACAGTTTGGTTCCCTGCCGATGAAAGTTGTGCACCAGATCGTGCAGAAATTTGTCATGCAACTGGAAGCGCAATTGTCTGAACGCGGCGTGGTTTTTGAGCTTACCAAACAAGCGATCGCCTGGATTGCCAAAAAGGGTTATGACGACCGCATGGGCGCAAGGCCGCTTGCACGGGTAATTCAGGAATACATCAAAAAACCACTTGCCGATGAGGTATTGTTCGGCAAGTTGAAAAACGGCGGTACGGTCAAAGTTTCAGTCGAAAAACCTGACAACGAGGAAGAGAGGTTGAAACTCGAGGCAATCAAGGATGAAACCATCAAGCCGAAGAAGGACCCGGTGCCGAAGAAGGCAAAATCAGCAAAAACTGGAAACGTGACAAACAAAAAATCTCCAAAACGCAAAGGTAGTGCAGCAGTGCCACGTGTGCCATTGAAGGGTTGACCACTCTAAGTGTCCGATTCAAAAGTCACTTGAGGTGACTTTTTGACATCTGTTCCGCCCTCTCCCCAAATACGACCTTGGCCCAACCAACCACCCAACCACCCACCAGGGTACCGTTATCGGGTGGTTGGGCCAAGGTCGTATTTGGGGAGAGGGCGGGCTCGGGACTTTTAAGTCAGGCTCAAGAGCCTGTTCGAAAAGTCGCCCTGACAATAAAATCGGGACTATATCCAAAATCCTGAATCGAATTCCTGATATATCCTGTTTGTTCAGTTATTGAATTGCCATATTTTTTACAAGAAGTTACGCTCTTGCTTATTGTTGATAATTCGGCCCTAAAATTAGGGAAAAAAGCCAAAATAATTCGAACAACCCCTTGCGCTTTCGCCAGGTGTTCTTTAGGGAAAGTTTAACGAAAGGCGCGTTGGGTCAGTTTGGACTTGTCGCGCCTTAATGTCGTGCCCATATCAGGGTATTGTTCAAACAGAATGTGAACGTGATGGCGAGCAAGATAAATCCCCTGACATTTTTGCAACAGGTGAGGGCGGAAGTTGCCAAGGTTGTTTGGCCGACCCGCAAGGAAACCATGGTAACCACAGTAATGGTTCTTATCATGGTGTTTTTGGCCGCGATGTTCTTTTTGGCAGTTGATCAGGTATTGGGCTATGGTGTCGGGTTTCTGCTCGGCACAGGCAATTGATTTTCAGGAGCATTTGGCTGCCCTATGGCTAAGCGATGGTACATAATTCACGCCTATTCCAATTTTGAAAAGAAGGTGGCGGAATCGATTGAAGAACAGGTGCGCCAGAAGGGTCTGGAGCATCTGATCGAACAAATTCTGGTCCCGGTTGAAAAAGTTGTGGAAGTGCGCCGCGGTCGTAAGGTCGATGCGGAGCGCAAGTTTTTTCCAGGCTATGTTCTGGCCAGAATGGATATGACCGACGAGGCCTATCACCTGATCAAGAATACGCCGAAGGTTACAGGCTTTCTGGGTGCGGACAATCACCCGATGCCAATTACGGACAAAGAGGCCGAGCGCATTCTCAATCAGGTTCAGGAAGGTGTTGATCGGCCCAAACCATCGGTCATGTTTGAAATTGGTGAAAGTGTCCGGGTGTCCGATGGCCCGTTTGCCTCGTTCAACGGTATTGTTGAAGAGGTCGATGAGGAGCGCGCCCGGTTGAAGGTAGAGGTGTCTATATTTGGTCGCGCCACCCCGGTTGATCTGGAATATGGGCAGGTTGAAAAGACCTGAGGAATATACATTCTGGCGGGAGGTTGAGAATTCCGTTGAATGTTGAATACCGTCAGTCTGACGGGTATGTGCGAAAGATCAACGGGACCTGCCTCAAGGGGTTATTGTTCGGGATCTTTCAAAAATTGTGGGAGGTAGCGGGGCGAAAGCCTGCCCGATGCGCCGAACCACAGACTGCAAGGCCGGGTTGCCGTTTGACGGACCGGTAAAACACAAACCGTCCTATCGCTACGGCGAAACGACAATGCTGTAAGGCAGGAATAATATGGCTAAAAAAATTCAAGGATACCTGAAACTTCAGGTGCCTGCTGGAAGTGCGTCACCATCACCGCCAATCGGCCCGGCTCTGGGTCAGCGCGGGCTGAACATTATGGAATTCTGCAAGGCATTCAATGCGGCAACCCAGGAAATGGAGAAGAGCGCCCCGGTTCCGGTGACAATCACCATATTCCAGGACAAGTCCTTCACCTTCAAGATGAAGACGCCGCCGGCTTCTTATCTCCTGAAGAAGGCTGCAAATCTGCAAAAGGGCGGTTCTGAGCCGGGTCGTGAAAATGCCGGTTCTGTTACACGCGCCCAGGTCAAGGAAATTGCCGAAGCGAAAATGATAGATCTCAACGCCAATGACATTGATGCCGCCATGCTGATGATCGAAGGCTCTGCCCGTTCCATGGGCCTGACGGTGGAGGGTTAGTTGGATGGCTGTTAAAGGAAAACGTACGAAAGAAGTCCGCAAGGACATTGATCGCAAGAAGCTTTATGATCTTGGTGAAGCAATCGATACCGTGAAAAAGGCGGCAACTGCCAAATTTGACGAAACGGTTGAAGTGGCAATCAATCTTGGAGTGGACCCGCGCCATGCGGACCAGATGGTTCGCGGTGTTGTGCAATTGCCAAACGGTTCCGGTCGTAATGTTCGTGTTGGTGTATTTGCCCGTGATGCCAAGGCGGATGAAGCACGGGAAGCCGGTGCTGATATTGTTGGCGCGGAAGACCTGTTGGAGATTGTGCAAAGCGGGAAGGTCGATTTTGACCGCTGCATTGCTACGCCCGATATGATGCCGCTTGTCGGTCGCCTGGGCAAGATCCTTGGCCCCCGCGGTATGATGCCCAACCCCAAGGTAGGCACTGTTACTCCAAATATCGGTGAGGCTGTCAAGGCTGCCAAGGGTGGTGCAATTGAATTCCGGGTGGAAAAATCCGGCATTATTCATGCAGGCGTTGGCAAGGCGAGTTTCGAGCCGAAGGCGATTGCTGAAAATATCAAGGCGCTGGTGGGTGCTGTTCAAAAGGCCAAGCCAAGTGGCGCCAAGGGCACCTATATTCAGAAAGTGGCGATTTCTTCAACCATGGGGCCGGGATTGAAAGTTGATCCTGCCACTGCGTTTGATGCGTGATTGAAGTTTTGAAGCCGGCAAATTTAATTGCCGGTTTCGTTAGTGTTTTGATCCGTTCGATTGTTTGAACGGATCAGGAAACCGGGGAGGGGTGAAGTCCTCAAGCCGGTCCTGTCCAAGACTACGGGTGGCTTGCCTTAAACCATCGGCCCGTACAGACGAAGTGAGAATGAAGCAGGTTGGGCGTTGCCTCAATTGTTTGGTTTGAACAGCAGACTGCCTTGCGCCGCAAGGACCCGATTTCGGGACTGAGCGGTACGTAAGGGGGCGGGAAACCTCGAGCGTCGGATTATCTGTCATCATTGGCGGAAAATACGGCAAAGGCAAACCGGCGGGTTTTTATGTAAAAATCCGTCAACTGGAGAGAAAGAGTGGATAGAGCGGAAAAACGCGAATTCGTTTCTGCGATGAACGATGTCTTCAAAGACACCGGTTCCATCGTTGTTGCGCACTATACCGGTCTGACTGTTGCTGACATGACCGTATTGCGCGGTGAAATGAAAGAAGCAGGCGGAACGATCAAGGTGGCAAAAAACCGTCTTGCCAAACTCGCTCTTAAAGGCACGGATGCCGAGCACATTGCTGATCTTTTTAAAGGTCAGACAGTGATCGCCTATTCAGACGATCCTGTGGCGGCACCGAAAGTAACCATGGCTTTTGCCAAGAAGAACGAAAAGCTCGTTGTTCTTGGTGGTGCTATGGGCGCAACAAACCTCGATGTAAATGGCGTGAAGCAGCTTGCTTCGCTGCCATCACTTGATGAATTGCGCGGTAAGATTGTTGGCATGATACAAACGCCGGCAAGCCGTATCGCGCAGGTTGTCAAAGCACCGGCGGGCGCAGTTGCCCGGGTGATCGGGGCCTATGCCGACAAGAGTGAAGCAGCATAAGACACGAAAACAAATCTCTGAATGTGATGTTCAAACAAACCAAGGAATAAACTAAATGGCTGACCTGGCTAAAATCGTAGAAGAGCTTTCTGCTCTGACTGTAATGGAAGCGGCCGAGCTTTCAAAAATGCTTGAAGAATCATGGGGTGTTTCTGCAGCTGCCCCTGTCGCTGCTGCTGCCGCTGGCGGCGGTGCACCTGCTGAAGCTGCGGAAGAGAAGACCGAATTTGATGTTGTGCTGACTGCCTTTGGCGAAAAGAAAATCAATGTCATCAAGGAGGTCCGTGGCATCACGGGTCTTGGTCTCAAGGAAGCCAAGGATCTGGTTGAAGCCGCTCCCAAGGCGATCAAGGAAGGTATTTCCAAGGGCGAGGCTGAGGAGCTTGTTAAAAAGCTCACCGAAGCTGGTGCAACTGCGGAATTGAAATAAGACAGATGGTTCCGGCCCAGGCC
>QIIJ01000127.1 GCA_003232595.1 Aurantimonadaceae bacterium
GCCTCGTTGAAGCGATTGCATCTGTTTTGGCCTCTGGACTGGCTATAATTGGGGTCAGTGCGCCGAAAGAGATGCGATAATTGCTCCAGGTTTGGAGATTTGCGTGATAGTATGCCGGTCTGGTAAAGTGTTATGGTCCTAGATTTCGCCAAATTCGGGTTGTAGTACCTGCCGGAATCGGAACGGAAAGTGAATATGGCAAAGAAGTTAAGCGCTGAACGGGTCAGCCCGATAACCCGGGCGAATTATAGCGGGAAAGATCTTTCGAACTCCGCTGCAGTCGATGATGAGTACGATCCATTGACCGCACTGGCTAATATGGTCGGAAATGGCAATGAGGGCGAAAATGAGATGGAGATGGAAGCCGAGCTTTTGGGTGGAATGCCTGAACAGCCGGCGGACGCTGCAACAGAGGCCAGCCATTCTGAAAATGTAATTTCCAACCAGGTGTTTGCCCAGGTCGACAGTATTTTTTCACCAGATACAGCCGAGGCAAGTGAAGACCATGGCCTTGCAACTGGCGATGGAGTTGAGCCTGGTTATGCCAAGCCGGTATTGCAGTCATTTGAAGAGTTACACACGGCATTTGCCGTTCCGGCCACAACACAAGAGGAGTTTATTGCCGAGTCGGCTGAGATGGAAATTCATCTGGATCCGGCAGAAAGCGCAATTTCAGCGCAGGTTGACCCCACCGTTTCTGCAGAAAACCCACTCGACGCCCCAAATGGGCTGCCTCAATCTGAGGCCCTGCACGAGGGCGACATGATGGCTATTGAGGAGCAAATGGCCAGTCAAATACAGGATCAGATTGTTGTTGCTGATGAGATTGCGGAATATTCTGACATTCCCGCTTCCGAAGCGGTCACTGAGCCCGACGGATTTGATGCAGACGGATATGTCGCACAGGAAGCCGGTACCAGCGAGTGGGATTTGCCGCCGGAATCGCAGGCCCATGTGGTTGCTGATCAAGTGGTCGCTGATGATGAGATTGCAGCGGAATTTGAGGCTGCTCTGGCTGCAGGCTCCGAAGAAATTGTACCAGATGGTCAGGCCGGGGAATACCACCCTGCGCCTCAGCAAAATGGTTCGAACGAGTTGACAATGCCCCCTGTACAGACCCCGTTTGACAATCAGGTTGATACGGCGCTGGACCAGTTGCAGGCTGAAAGCCATGCCACGGATTCCGAACTTGGATGGTCTGGTGAACTTGCCGATGAGCTTGAAGAAATCGTGGTTGCATCCGACCCGGGTTACGAGGACGATGGCCTTGATAATCTGGAAAGTGAAGCGGCTGGTGAAGCTGACACGCAGCCTGAGGCAGCCGAAACTACAGTTGGTTCTTCTTTGCATTCTTCCGATGACGTTCAGATGCAGCCTGCAGAAATTCGTGCCCATATGCAGGCGTTTGAACAGGAGTTTAGCAGCCAACCGGATATTTCAGACGGATTGAATGACAGGCCACAGGAGGGCGTAACTCCCGAATTGGCGGCAATGGGTACTAAATCTGCCGGTGGTAATGGTGGAATGAAAGTTGCGGCGGTTGTGCTTGGCATTGCTGTTCTTGGTGGTGGTGCTGCTTTTGGCTGGAACTATATGGGTGGCGGCGGGAAGACTGGTGAGCCTGCCCGGATTGTCATGGCGTCGAGCGAACCGGTTAAAGTCAAACCGGAAGAACCGGGTGGTAAAGAAATCCCCAATCAGGATCAGGTGGTATTTGAAAAGGTCCAGGGTGGCTCGGAACTGAAGTCAGATCAGACAACACTGGCGTCGGCCACGGAAAAACCGATCCGGGTTGTGTCGACCAATCTGGATGGGAATGTACCGCCGGTTGCTGAAAAATCATTGGTACCGGGCAGGAATCTGTCCGCAGTTGCCAATCAGAATTCACCCGCAGCGGGTCGGGTTGTTACAGGTTCGGATCAACCTGAACCTGTAGATACAAAGTCTGCGGCTCGAATTTCTGCTGATGATAATGCCCTTAAGCGCACTGAAAGTGCCATTGTCAGTCCGCGAAAAGTTCGAACAGTGACTGTTCGTCCAGATGGGACAATTGTTTTAGCAGAAGTCAAAAAACCTGATTCTAATTCCAGTGCGACGGTTGCAGAAAATGTTCCAGTTGAGTTGGGACTTGAAAAACAACTTGCAAGCGCTTTGGATGACGGTGTTGCAGGTTTTGCCCGGAGTATCAATATCGGCGAACCTGTGGCTGTAAATAAACCGTCTGGCGAAAGTCAGGCGACCAATACGACCGGCACAGTTTCGAAATCACAGCCATTTGATGGTGGTACAAGTGCTACCGGTGAAATTATTGCACCCACTGCAAACCCTGTTCCCCGCCCGGTGGCTGCTGCACCTAAGCCGATACAGACTCCCAAAAGGGCAGTTACCGGTTCTGCCAGGAACGTTGCAAAACCAAAACAGGCGCCGGTAAATCGCACCAGCCCTGCACCGGCAGTCCGGACAGCTTCTGTCGGCAGCTATGTCATGCAGGTTTCTTCGCAGCGCTCAGCCGAGGCTGCTCAAGTCTCGTATAACCGGTTGAACCGACGGTTCGGCAGTATACTTGGCGGCCGCGGTGTCGATATCCGTCGGTTTAATGTGGCAAAGAAAGGCATTTATTACAGGGTCAGAATTCCTGTCGGATCAAGAAGAGATGCCATCAACCTTTGCCAGCGCTACAAGAAAGCAGGCGGGTCGTGTTTTGTCACCCGCTAGACTGTTTCATGTTTACATGGAAGCAGTCAGGCCACCAGGGTGGACCGATGCTCATGCATCGCCCTCGCGGAGGCCGGGGCAAAGCCCCAATTGGCCGCGAGCGAAAACAAACCATAGTGATTCTATCTAAAGATGAAACGCCATAGGGTGGATTATCCTTTGAGGGGACTGCTGTGGTTTTGTCTTGCACCACGGGTATGAACGGAAATCATCAACTTACGAATTTGGTCAATAACAAACGCGGCAGGCACACTCATCGAATTGCCTGTCTACGGTTAAAAATTCTGTTTTCAGGTGGTTGGACAGATTGTGCCCGCAACTCGTGAACTATTTGTCGGTGCGGCGCTCATTGCCTGTGCGGTTGTCCTTGCCGGAACGGCGTTCGCCCTGATCAATGCGAATGTCAATGGTACGCATATCTATCGAGCCTCTTCTTTCGACTCCACTGCGCCGGTCTTTGCGTGTTCTTTTAACAACTTTATCCATCGGAATTACCCCATATTGATGCCCCTAGGTAACAAATCGGCCTAAACAAATAGTAAAAATCAGCTATCGGGTGTGAAGAGTGGGTTCCAGGTCGAATGTGCACAATCAGTATAGCGGAAATAACTAAAACTGCTTGAAACAGTCTTGATTACTGGAATATCCCGCGCATCCGCATTCCTTCAGGATCAAATGGCGGGTCGTCCTGAATTTCCGCTTTTCGCTTTTCGCCGATCAGCTCGATTTCCACACCGTTGGTGCGTGCATCTGCCAACTTTTTTGTCGGGATATAGCCGGTTGCGAGTGATTGCTCGACGAAATGGCCATAGCCACCGGAGGTAGTCCAGCCGATAACTTCACCATTCATCCAGATCGGCTCATCACCCAGACAATCAGCATCCGTTGCGCCGGTGACATTAAGGCAGATGCGGGTAAGGGAAGGATTGCCCTTTGTGGCAAATGCTGCCTCCCGCCCGATAAATGTGTTTTTCTTTCTGGAGACAAAGCGGTCGAGACCGGCTTCGAAAGGAGAGTAGATTGGACGGAACTCACGAAACCAGGTGCCAAAATGTTTTTCAAGCCGCATGGCAAGCAGCGCCCGCATGCCGAAGGGCCTGATCGCAAATTCTGCGCCGGCTTCGAGAATGGCTGAAAACAATTTCCGCTGGTATTCAGGTTTTACCCAGATTTCGTAGCCAAGATCTCCGGTATAGGAAATCCGGTTGATCATTGCCGGAACGCTCCCAATGGGATGTTCGCGGAAATCCATGAAGCGGAATGTTTCGTTCGATACATCTTCATCGGTAAGCTTTTCCAGCACTTTGGTTGCATTGGGTCCGGCAATGGAAAGTCCGAGCAATCCAAGATCGATGTTGTGGATTGCAACCGAACCGTCATCCGGCAGGTGCTGTTCAAACCAGCGCATATGGTATAGCTGTGCCTGGCTGGAACCCCACATCATATAGCGTGGTGCGCCGGAATTGCCGGTGGCATTGGCAATAGTGAAGTCGCCGATAATCTTGCCCTGCTCATTCAGCATGGAAGTCAATACGATGCGTCCCGGTTTTGGTACAAAGTTAGTCATTATATTGACGAGCCAGGCTTCTGCACCTTTGCCGGTGATTTGATATTTGGCGAAGTTGGAAATATCGGTCACACCAACATTGGTGCGGCAATTCATGACCTCCGCCTTCACATGCTCAAAATCATTGGAGCGGTGAAAGGAGAAAATATCTTTTGCTTCCACCCCTTTCCAGACCCCAGGAATCACCCATCACGGCACCAAGTTTCAAATGCATATCGTAGGTTGGTGTGGTCTGGTGCGGGCGGGCTGCTTGCAGTTCCTCATTTGGAAAACGAATACGAAAACGACGCGAATAGTTTTCCCGCACTTTGGCATTGGTATAGTCTCGTGTTGCCCAGGGGCCAAAACGGGCCACATCCATGCCCCAGATATCATAACCAGGATCACCATTGACCATCCATTCAGAAAGGGTCAGCCCCACACCACCACCTTGCGAGAACCCGGCCATAACACCACAGGCACACCAGAAACCTGGAATGCCCTGAACCGGACCAACCAACGGATTACCATCTGGCGCAAAGGTGAAAGGCCCGTTGATAATCTTGCGGATTCCGGCCCTCTCAAACGGCGGGAAATGTTTAAAACCAACCTCCAGAGAAGGCGAAATGCGGTCAAGATTGGGCTCCAGCAGATCCTGGCCAAAATCCCATGGTGTGTCCTTGGGCGACCAGGGGGTGGCAGCGCGCTCATAGGTACCAAGCAGCATGCCGCCGCGTTCCTGCCTTGTATATATTTCACCGCCAAAATCTACAGCATGGATCATCTCGCCCCCGGTTTCTTCCATATGTGCTGCAATTTCAGGCATGTCCTCAGTCAGGAGATAGTGATGCTCCATAGCAAGTATTGGCAATTCCACACCGACCATCCGGCCGACTTCACGCGCCCAAAGACCACCGGCGTTGACAACATTATCGGTCGTAATATTTCCCTGATTGGTGACCAGTGTCCATGTGCCGTCTTCGTTTCGAACGATCTCTTCCACTTTGGTTTTGAGTTCAATCTCGGCACCCTGTATGCGCGCGGCCTTGGCGTAAGCCATGGTGGTGCCGTAGGGGTCAAGATGCCCCTGCACGGGATCAAACATCGCGCCGACAAACTGGCTTTCATCCATCAGCGGAAACAAGGCCTTGGCCTCTTTCATCGATATAATTTCGGTTTCAATACCGAGCAGCCGCCCGACCCCCTGGGCCATTTTTAGCCATTCCAGCCGTTCAGGCGTATCGGCAAGTGCAACCCCTCCGGTCAGATGCAACCCGCAGACCTCGCCGGATATTTCTTCAAGTTCCTTGTACAGGCTGACCGTATAGTCCTGCAATTTTGCCACATTGGGATCGCCATTGAGGGTGTGAAATCCACCGGCCGCATGCCATGTGGAGCCGCAGGTGAGGGCGTCCCGCTCAAGCAGAACCACGTCTTTCCATCCGGCCTTGGTAAGGTGATAAAGTACCGAACACCCAACAACGCCGCCACCTATGACGACCGCCTGTGCATGTGATTTCATCGGGAACTGCCTTTCTTTTATTGCAGGTATTATTTGCCGCCGCTGTATTGGTAGGATTGATAACTGACATCACCAGACCATGCCCAGGCGCAAACAAGCGCGGAACCCGTTGTTCTGTTAGCATGCGGCTCCATGCTTTCATGGTGGATACGGGCTGCTGATTTTTTGCGACGATATGGGCTGCCGGATTGCTGCCAATCTGCATGGCCGGCAATAATGACGAACAGCTCTTCGGCGGCGTGGGTACGTGTTGCATAATCGACACGAGGCTGTTGGGCAAACAGGCCAATCCGGCATGAAGCATCTTCGATAATTCCGTTGGGGCCGATAAGTTCCATGGTGATCATGCGGCTGGCTGCATCGCCGGTGATTTTGCTTTTATCACCCCCGGCAAGACGCCAGGGAAGGTGGTCGGCAACGGATGCCATCACCGGCGCGCAAGAATGGGCATCGTTGCGATG
>QIIJ01000465.1 GCA_003232595.1 Aurantimonadaceae bacterium
AACGATATTCCGGTGCGCACAATATTCGCCGCGTCGGCGACGAAGTTCTGCAACGGGATCGCGAATAATTCCGACGATCCAGCGAGCTGATACGTCAGGGTCCGGGCCCCTTTCAACGATACCGAGAACCCGCAAGCTGGGCTATCCGGGCGAACATCGGGACGCGAAATATCTGGTGCGACCTCCAGGCTTTCGATCTCAGTTGAAAGACGAATTCCGGAGGCATCTATCCATCCGTCGATATACATTCGGCCCGAAGCGATTTGAATTCTGTCAAAGTATCCGACAAGGCTATCGTGGCCTTGTGAAATGCCTTTCTTATGCACAGAAACCGAACTGGTTCTGTACCAATGATAGCGTGAAAGCACTTTTGAGGCTGCATTAACTCGTGACACTTATCTTCTTTCCATTCGTATAGCAGAACGTCGATCTCGTCAGTTTGGCAAACTCGAGACAACATGTAATTTTGACCGTATTCCCTGCTGACACCCTGCCCCTTTTGATCATTCTGTGATGATCAAATCGACCTGTCGAATCTTCCAGCTCAGAGACGCGAATTGCGCTGTTTTTGTTTTCGAAATGGGCGGAGTAGTTGCCATGTCGGAACTTTGTTCTCAATTAGGAAACGAGGTGTGCCACAATTCAATTGGGCGAATTAATTGAAAAGTCAGACGCGATTCTGAATCACAAGTCTGCCCGCACAATTGTTTGGCAATTCAGAAAATCTCAAACAGAAACATGGCGCCAAATTGGAGAAACAGGTTATTGTAGAAAACTGGCTCAGGCGGTTGGATTGATTCGGCTTTCTATTTACCGCGCAAAAAATTGCGTAAAGCCCAAATTATTAGGCCTTTACGGCTCATTTCATCCAATCGTCCGTCACCAAAGACCAAGAAGATTTGTATCCAATTCCATTTGTAGAAGGAGAGGAGGCATTCGTCACCAAACATGAACCAGTGTCGCCAGAAGCCGCGGGATGTTGCCGCGACTTCGGTGCAGGTGGAACGAGTATATTGTTGGGTGAGCTAGCTGATGTGGCTGGTGCCTTGCAAGAGGAATAGTCGAACTTGCTCGCTATATTAACAAATTTTTCATTTTTGATTATTGCCCAAAGTGTTAATTGAATTTCCGGAAAAGGTAAATTGCATGAAATAGACCGAAATTGTGTTTTGGAATCGTGTGTAAGTGTTGCCCGAGGTAGAGTATTGAATATCAGACGTAAAATTATTAGCTATTCGATCAAAAGAACAATTTCGCCGTTTTTTGACAGCTCTTTTTATCTCCGTCAGCTTGATGCTATCGATCGAGTAACCTCAGATCCGATTGAGCACTACATTTCCGAAGGCGCAACTCTTGGGCTTGATCCGTCAAACGACTTTTCGACTTCATTTTACCTAGCGAACAACATTGATGTTGCAAGATCAGGTAGAAATCCGTTCTGGCACTACATCAAATACGGAAGGTTCGAGAACCGAAACAGCAAGCCGCACGACCAAGTGCGCGGGCAATCGTTTACAGACAACGAAAAGACACCGGATTGGGAAATTATCGCTCAAGACTTTGACACGGAATTCTACCGAAAAAACCATGAAGATCTGCCCGAACGCGACGAAGACCTGGCCAAACATTATTGCCAGGTGGGCTGGCGACTTGGGTACGATCCGACTCCAGAATTCTCGACCAAAAGGTATCTTGACGAGAATCCCAGGCTGCGGACCGGACTAATGAACCCCTTCGTACATTTTGTCACGACCGAAAAATCAACGGCACCCCAAATGGAAAGCACTGATGAGCACCCGGCATCAACTTTGGACGCGGTTGACGAAATCAAGGGCGTTGTTGAACGGTATTTTGACGTCGCATATTATTTGAACCAGAACCCCGATGTTGCAGAAAATGGTGTTGATCCCATAGAACATTTTTGCGTTCAGGGGTGGCGGGAACGGCGCGATCCGAACCGTGAATTTTCGACCGGCTATTACCTAGATGCCAACCCAGACGTCGAAAATTCGGGAATTAACCCTTTTTGGCATTTCCTGGTCGCCGGAAAATCAGAGGGGCGCGCAATCCGTCACCCTGGTGGATACAAGGCTAAAATATTGAAAGAATTGCGTCCGCTGCCAGAAACGTCTTTTGATTGGATATCCTCAAAGCCCCCACCGCCAGTTTTGCTTTCAGCCGAACAGCTGCTACGACTGATCGTAGGCCAGTCAATGGACGAGATTGGGCGGGTCATTCTGTCCATCGGCCACGACAATTATCTTAGCCAGCCAGGTGGAGTGCAATTGTGCATTCACAGAGAAGAAGTCCTGGCCCGAGAAACCGGAGATACTTATCTGAATATCCATCCTTGGCACCCACTTCCAAGGCTTGCGCTACAAAGTGAGAACCCTGATCCGATCATTGGACTTCTTCGAAACGGGGACGAAATCGGATATTCGAAGATGTCGAACCTGATTCAGGTGACGCAGGAACTGGCTGGTTGTGAGGTCGAATTTAAGGTGGTCATTCATCACCTGCTTGGCCACTTGCCAGAACAAATTACCAAATTGACCAAGGCTACGGGTAGCAGTTCCTGTGTGTTCTGGCTGCACGATTTTGTGACACTTTGCCCTAGTTTCACGCTGTTGAGGAATTCAGTTACTTTTTGCAATGCGCCGGAGCCGGATAGCAATGCCTGTTATTTGTGTGTCTATGGCACTGAAAGGAATGACCATTTAGCCAGGATTACCGAATTGTTTTCCGCGCTGGATGTGCATGTGGTTGCACCATCTCGATCCGCCAAAGCCACTTGGCTTTCGCGAGGTCGCCTGGAGGCGTCAAGCATTACCGTAGTCCCGCATGTAAAACTGAAATGGACCACGCGAAGCGAGGCCAGGCCCAAAGTAAAAGGCACGACCATCTCTGTCGGATTTTTGGGTACGGCCGCGCCACACAAGGGGTGGCCCTTGTTTCAACGTCTCGTAAGAGAATTCCAAAGCACTGGGAGGTACAGGTTTGTCTATTTTGGAAAATCGAACGTCCAGATGAAGGAAGTTGAGTGCTTGGATGTTCACGTTATGGCGGACGACCCGATGGCGATGGCTGAAGCCGTAGAAGGACAAGAGATTGACATTGTTCTGCATTGGGCCGCGTGGCCTGAAACGTTTTCCTTTTCAACTTTCGAAGCGCTCGCCGGTGGGGCGTTCGTAGTCACGAATGAGATTTCTGGCAACATCACGGATACCGTTCGAAGACTCAGGCGCGGTGCCGTACTTTCCGATGAGAAAGCGTTGCTAGAGTTCTTCTCAGGTAGTGGAGCTGAAACCCTTACCCGAAAACGTAGAGCGGCATTTCGCAATCAGGATGTGCAATGCTCAAAAAGCAAGCTGTGCTTTACTGCTTTTAGAAACCAAGCTTGATTATGACAATACACGCCTACACCAGCTTTTCTCTTGCCTATCTCGATCGCGCCCGAGTGTTCGCGGCCACTTTGCGGCATCAACACCCGGATTGGATAATTTGGGCCGTGATCGTTGACAAGGAGCCAGATGGATTTGAATTCGATCTTGCAAACGAGGATTTCGACCGAACCATCTGGGCCGGAGACCTGTTCGGCCCGACGGCTGGAAGCTGGTTTTTTGAACATGATGTCGTTGAGGCCTGCACAGCCGTCAAGGGTCGTGCGCTACAACACATCATGGATCAACCCGACGCCGAAAAGGTTCTTTATTTTGACCCGGATATTGGCATTTTCAACAGTATAGACCCGGTTCTGGACCTGTTGGACAAACATTCGATCGTTCTGACTCCTCATCAGATTGATCCCGAACCTGCATCTGCCAAACGGGCAATCCAGGACAATGAAATCACGTCACTGAGCCACGGAATTTTCAATCTCGGTTTCTTCGCTGTCAGCAACACGAAGGAAGCCAGGAAGTTCGCGGACTGGTGGGCGGATCGGCTGCAAGACTGGTGTCACGATCGTCTTGATATCGGCGTGTTCGTCGATCAAAAATGGTGTGATCTGATACCTTGTTTTTTTGACAACGTGAAAATACTCCGTGATCCCGGCTATAACGTCGCCAGTTGGAATCTAAGCCAGCGGAAAATGCATTTCTCGCCAGAAGGCGTTGCGCTGATAAACGGGGTTCCGCTGAGGTTCTTTCATTTTACGAAGTTGGGCAAGCTTGGCGACATGATGACAGAACGGTACGCTCTGGGAAATGTTGAGATCTACGAATTGTGGTGGTGGTATCGCCATGAGGTATCACGTCGCCGAGATTCCGGAATACCTGATGGGTGGTGGTACTACGGGACATTTGACAATGGAGTGAAGATTCCAAAAGATGGCCGGCTGCTATATCGGGACCGGCAAGACTTAAGAGATGCCTTCAAGGACCCCGAAAAGGTAGATGACGGCTATTTCCAATGGCTGGTGACAAACGGATACTTGGGGGATCAATGATCATGCCGGCACGCAAGAAGGAAACCCGATGGTAAAGTATTTCGCCGTTGTCTACCAAATCGGGAAAGTGGCAAGCACTTCCATCGTCGCAACACTAAATGAAATCGATAATATCGAAGCCGAACAATGTCATTTCTTTGGGAAAGATGCCCTGATTGACTGCGTAAAAGCCTTGGTCGCTCCGGAGATGTCAGATTACTTTTTTAAGCACAACATGGGACAATTCATTCGGAATGTCAGTTTGACAAGACGAGTGGATGCAATCCGTGCAGGCGGAACGGACGAACGGCTGGTCGTCATATCATTGACTCGAAACCCCTTGGATTGGTTTCGATCCAGTATTGTCCAGGACATCGAAGGCCACCTTGTGAATTTCAAATCGTTCCTGGAAAGGAAGGGAGTCGACTATGTGGATGACGGCGCTGCCGTCAGATTTGCGTTAGCGCGCATTCTGAATATTTTCTCAGAAACTCTTGAAGATTGCGGCGGTGTGGATGAAACGCTGAAACAGCTGAAGGTTGCTCCGGAAAAGGTGTTCGGGCACCGGATACCGGCGGATGACATCACCACCCGAAGATTCTTTCACAATATGTTGAGGCCATTCAACTGGTTTGAGAAGCACTTCGAGAACACGTTGAAGCTGAAGTTGGGAGATATGACACAAAAAGACGA
>QIIJ01000469.1 GCA_003232595.1 Aurantimonadaceae bacterium
TCCACTCAAAAGGCCTAAAACGCGATATAGAGGGTGCAAAACTGATTGAATTGGCAAAAGTTGGTCACAAACCCGATTACGTCGCAACCGAAGTTGCCATTGAAGCCATCGAAGACGTTTCAAGGCCTTAAAAGGTGTCAACTTTTGCTGGTAACGCTCCAGTTTGCTTTCGCTCACGGCCATTTGTGGCTTTGCCCCAGCTTTCGCGGGAGCGATGCACTCGCATCGGGCTGCTCTTCGCAGCCTGACTGCTTCCATGTAAACATAAAACAGAATAGCAACTGTTACCCACTGCCGATACCATCGCTGCCGACATAGGCAATGCGCAGCATATTGGTTGATCCAGGGGTTTTCAGGGGAACACCGGCAGAAACAATTACCCGATCGCCCGGACTGGCAAATCCTTCCTCAAAGGCAACATTGCAGGCCTTGTCCACCATTTGATCAAGATCATCCGCATCCGGCGTTACAACACAATGCAAGCCCCAGGCCAGGGTCAGCCGTCGTGCGGTTTTGGGCACTGGTGAGAGGGTCAGGATCGGTGTAATCGGACGCTCGCGGGCTGCCCGCAATCCGGTCGTGCCGGATGCCGTATAACAAACAATTGCAGAAAGATTGAGTGTTTCAGCAATCTGTCGCACGGCAAGTGAAATTGCATCAGCCCCGGTTGGCTCCGGTTCAGGCCTCTGGGCATGGATGATGCCTGGATAATTGTGATCACTTTCAACGCTCCGGGCAATAGCATCCATGGTCGTTACCGCTTCGACCGGATAATCACCGGCAGCGGATTCAGCAGACAGCATCACCGCATCTGCACCTTCATAAACAGCAGTCGCCACATCTGAAACCTCGGCCCTTGTGGGGACCGGTGCGGATATCATCGATTCAAGCATCTGCGTTGCAACAATAACCGGCTTTCCGGCCCGGCGGCATTTGCGGATAATCTGTTTTTGAATAGCCGGCACGCGTTCCAATGGCAATTCCACACCAAGATCACCGCGCGCCACCATTATGGCATCTGCAAGTTCAATAATTTCTTCAAGCCGCTCAACAGCCTGTGGTTTTTCGACTTTTGCAAGAATGCTCACCCGGCCGCGGCAAAGTTTGCGCAATTCTGCCAGATCCTCCGGTCGCTGAACAAACGAAAGCGCCACCCAATCGACTTCCTGTTCAAGAATAGCAGCAAGATCCTCACGGTCCTTTGTGGTCATTGCACTGGTTGCAAGCTCGGTATCCGGCAGGCTGACACCCTTGCGATCCGATAATTTGGTGCCAACAACAACCTTGGCGGTTACCGAATTTTCATCACGGTCCTCGACCACCAGTCTCACCCGTCCATCATCGACCAAAAGCCGATGGCCGATCTCAAGTCCGGCCATAACCTCAGGGTGTGGCAGGTTCACGCGCTTTTCATCACCCGGTTTCGAATTGCCGTCAAACACGATTAAATCGCCGGGCTTGATAGCAATTGAACCATTTTCAAATGTTCCCAGGCGGTGCTTCGGTCCCTGCAGATCAGCCAGAATACCAATTGGATAACCGATCTCTTTTTCGACATTGCGAATGCGCTCAATCAGGGAGCGCATGACCTCATGACTTGCATGACTCATATTGATGCGAAAAGTATCCGCGCCGGCTTCCGAAAGGTTGCGGATGATCGTTTCTTCAGAAGAGGACGGCCCAAGGGTGGCGAGTATCTTTACCCTGCGTAATCGTTTCATTACTGTTCGGCTGCTCCTGATTGCCCAACCTCGGTCAATCGAACCATCCAGTTGGCCTGTTCGCCAGTATCAACTTCAAAAAATCCGGTGCGTTCGTAGCCGCGGGCAAAGCAGTCTTCAACACCCTTGATTTTAAATTCCTTGTCGCTGCTGCACATGAAGATCGACCCGCGCCATTGTCCGCCCTGATCGGCATCTTCAGCATAAACATAGAAATACCGCGATGTAAGTGCACCTTCTACAAGTGTCGCACAGGAGTTTGCCGGCACCCGCCACCATCCTTCGGTAAGCCAACCGTCTTTGGTGCGATAGCCGATTGAAACACCAACCAGACTTTCGGTGTTGTTGCAAAGGCGAAAGTCCGCACGGGCCGGTTCGCTGATCAGCCCCGCTGCAAAGAATGCCAGGATGCCAAACACCAGCGGCATCATTCGTCCAAATTTATATATTCGCATCGATACTAAAACTTGATTCCTGATCATTTGATATCAGATTCGGTTTATCAGTAGTTGCCTTACTGCGCGAGCGGTGTCAACGCGACCATATGGTTGTATTTCTCTCAATCGGACGAAGGCCGTGCAACCCAGATGCCGGAGAGAATAAGAATACCGCCACCAATCTGCCCGGCAGACAATTCCTCGTCAAGCAGAACCCAGCCGAATATCGCTGCTGCAAGCGCCTCAATAAATATTACCAGTGACGAAAATACGGCAGAAAGCGACCCAAGCGCAACTGCAAGCAACCCCTGACCACCCGAATGGCTGATAATGCCCAGAGCAGCAAGTGCACCCACTCCCCCAAGGGTTTCGGGCAGAAATTCCTGCCCGGAAACCACCGTTACAGCAAACAGGATGATCGTTGTAACAATGGTGCTGGAAAATGTCAGTGCACCTGCCTCATGGTTTCGCCGCGCCACCCGCACGGCAAGGAAATAGAGGCCGAAAAAGAATGATGTCACCAGGCCATAAATATCCCCGCGCACATTTTCCGGTTTGAGCTGGTAACTGGTACCAATCAGCAGGGATGCCCCGGCAAGACAAATCAACAGTCCGACAACATTTTGCCTTGTTATTTCCTCTCCGGTAAATTTTCCGGACAGCAGCAGCACCCACACCGGTGCAAGGCAGGCAAGCAGGGTTGCATTGGCAACATTGGTGTTCATGATTGCCAGATGCCAAAAAAACAGATCGGCGGCAAACAACACCCCGGTTAACAGGACAATTTTGCTGAACCCGGAAAACAGATAAAATCTCTCATTACGTTTTCGTGCCTCAAGCTGCGCCCATGCCAGCAATATCGGTAATGCCAGCGCAACCCGCCAGAACGCGCTGGCAAAGGCTTCCACCTCCGCATTGCGCACAAATACCGGCGATATTCCCATGGCAATAGCCCCCATAAACAGGGCGGCAAAAGCAATGGGAAACGAAAGGGAGGCCTCTTTGTTATCCGGTAAACCTGAAGGAGGGGAGCTTTGTTTGTTCATGAAGTGAAGCAATCACGCATTGCACCTGTGTTCCGGTGATAACAACAATCAGAAAGCCATTTGACCGGTTTTCCATGCAAAGGCAAGTGGGCAAATGGAATACCTTCCGATATTATTGTGCACCTGCGCTGGCTTCAGGTTGCAATCAGCGCCTGTGAATTAGTTGGCAAACCCCTTGACGCTGCACCATCAATGTGGTGCGAAAAACGCTGCAGCCTTTCCGTCAAATTATCCGTATTCGAGGAAACCAAAATGTCTGAACCAACCGGCGTGGCACGAGATCAACTCCGCACAATCGTGGAAAGAGTTGAAAGACTCGAGGAAGAAAAGAAGGCGATTGCCGACGACATCAAAGAAGTCTACGGCGAAGCCAAAGCAAACGGTTTCGACACCAAGACCCTGCGCACAGTGGTTAGATTGCGCAAGCAGGAAATGGCCGAGCGTCAGGAGCAGGAAGCCCTGCTCGATCTCTATTTGCACGCCCTCGGTATGGTGCCTGATACTGAAGGCTGACTGTTCAGCGCCCGCGTGACATCAAATAGTCAAGTGACAGCTTGCCACCGCCCTTGCAATTTCGGTGACTGTCACCAAAATCCACCAAAATCCAAACGAATAGTTTAACGAATAGTTTGATATTTAACTCCGTCATCTTCGAACAGGCGGAGCCTGCTTCGGAGATCCAGAACATTCGATTACAATTCTGGATTCCCGACGCGGTGCGATGCACCGGCCGAGAATGACGCCTAGGAACGACTCCGGCTCAGCAGATGATCAATCGACAGTTTACCCGGTCCCTTCACAATAATTATCAATAGTGGAAACACCCATAACAACCGTTGGTCCCAGATAACCGCATCCTGAAAACGATCAAACATTGATCCGATAAACTTGTCCTCCAGGCCATGGCCTGCGATATCCACATAGGACTGGACAATGATGAAAATCGTCATGCCAATGGCGGCGATGCGGCTGAACAGGCCAATGGCGATCATCAGCGGCAGGAAAAACTCACCGATGGTGCCAAAAATCACGATCAGGTGGTAGGGGAAAACCGGAATGGCGCTGATATCAAATCCCACCTGATCCATCAGGCTGGGCAGAATAGCCCCGAAAGCCCCGGTGCCCGGTGAGAAAAATCCCAGTACACTTTCTCCGGTCTTCAGCCAGGCAGAATTAACAAAGTAAAACAGCAATACACTGGAAAACACAATTCTGCTGCAAGGCCTATGAACCAGCTAGACAATGCCCTGTCCAGGGCATCAAAAAACTTCTGATGCAGGTTCGCCAGCATTCGAAAAAAACTCATCACTTTCCCTCTTTCGTTTTTGAACAAATAACAAATGAAAATTTTCAGCAACGTGTTGCTATCAAATCCAATCACGAAACACTCATGCCGGAAAACACCCCCGCCTCCAGAATGCCGCCAATATTACCGGGCAGGTCAAATCCGTCAAATTCAGCAAACGCTGCCTCGGCAGCTGCTCCCAGATTGCCTCCGGTAAAGAGTGCGGCCAAAAACACGGCTCCCCCCGGGGGCAAATCCCGCATTTCCACGTTAAATGCGGGACGGGTGATCAGCGCCGCTTCGCCATTTTTCAAATCAATGTCACTACAATCTTCGTCATTGCTATTTCGCGAGATTATCGAAACGACCGGCCAGTCAGATTGCAGAAGATACGTTGCCGGATGCGTGTCAAACACCAATCTCACCATAGCGTCGGGATCAACACCCTGCAGTTTCAATGGGTCAAGGATTGCATCATCCGCTGCATGATAGGCCTGCAGCCAGGCAAATTCCACCCGTGCAACATCCGGCAAATAGGGTAGCGTTGCAGCAGGTTCAAACCCTTCCAGAAACGTCGCAAACTTGTCTCCGTAGCGAAACAGCATCGGCACTTCGGGAGGTTGGGTGCGAACAAAATACCCGGCCATTGCACGAAAAAATTTCTCTCCAACCAGTTTCTCAATGGTTGGAAAATTTGCAGCCATGGCGTCCACCAGACTGGACGCAACATTGTTGCGATAAACCAGGAAACGTCGGGGCGACGGCTGACGGTCCGGACCAACGATGCCGTCGGGCATGTCTATGTCAGGATCGCGGACAGCATCACTGAACAGCTTTGTTGAAAATGGCTGAACCGCAGATAGTGATGATGCCGACATGATCAGGCAGATGCCATCAAGGGGGTGGCCACTTCGCCCTCACCACTAACCCGCGTCATGATCGCGTCGGCCTGTGCAGCTTCTCCCATCAGTACCGACCATTCGGGAATTTCACTGTCCCATTCTATTA
>QIIJ01000546.1 GCA_003232595.1 Aurantimonadaceae bacterium
GCCACTTTACGTAAAGAGCTTGCAATTTCATGTCATGAAACCATATGCTCTGAGGGTTGTGAGTATAGTTCGGTCACAAGAAATACCTTGCGCGTAGCGCCACCTGGCCAGTTGCACTCGCCACGCAGGGTGTCGACTCGTGTCATCGTGCTAAGCGTTGGCACTTTTGGGTCCTTTCGAACAAAGGCCAGCCTAACCTACCCCAGATAATAGTTGCGCGAGCGACGAATTAAATGTCATTTGAAGGAATTCAAGTTTCATAACTCACCAAAAAAGTCGAAAATGAACTGGACGAGCGTTATTTGGTCAAGCCGCTGTTCAAGGCGATGCAGGTTCTCAGGATCGTCTGCGAGTCATCTCAAGCGCTTACCTTGAAGGACATTACCGAGCTTTCCGAAATACCCAAATCGACCGTATACCGTTACCTCTACACGCTCATCGCAATGGACATGATCGATTACAATTCGAACAATGAAACGTTTTCGCCCGGATTGGGCCTTTGGTGGCTGATGCAATCCGCCGACCCATTTTCCAAGCTGCGCCAGGTCAGCAGCAAGGAGAGACGTAGTTTGATGAGAAAATTCAACGAAACGGTCAACCTTGGCGTCCTGACGGGGAGCGAAGTGCTGTATCTGGAGATTGTGGAAAGTGCGCGTTCACTGCGCATGCAGGCACAACCCGGCGCGCGGGACGATATCCATTCAACGGCACTGGGAAAAGTGTTGCTTGCGTTCCGCCCGCGTTCGCAATGGGAGGCGTTGATTCCCGAAAAACTGGTCCGCCACACTGACAAAACACTGGTGCAGCGAAACGAGGTTTTGGCTAATCTCGAAGAAATCAGGCGCACGGGATTCGCGATCGAGTACGGAGAAAATGAAGATGGCGCCACCTGCATTGCGGCCCCAATCCTGGATTCAAATGGTGTTTCGCTAGCAGCGGTCAGTGTATCCGCACCATCCAGCAGGATTACGGATGCATTGAAAAAGGAGATAATAGTAGAATTGTCCAAATGCTGTGCAATCATCGAAAACAAATTTATTCGCGACATACCCAATTCTGCCGGTCGGTAATACCGTTTAAATCAAGCCCTACCGACACCATGTTGCGGTAGGCTGCATGTTACGGTAGGCTGCGGGGCGATCTGATAAGTTTCACAATACGAAACTGATGCACCTTGACGTAAAATTTGCTTCGAATATCTTCTACAGCACCCGCAATAACAAACGATAGTGAAATTTAATGAAAGTGTTTATTTCGACGTTTGGTACTGAGTCCAACACATTTGCCACCTACCCTACCAGCCTGACTAATTTTCGTCGCAGCAGATGGTACGAAAACGGTATAGATAATACGGCTTCAGGCCCGTGGGCTGGCCCGGCCAAACTTTGGCATGCACAGGCCACCCAACGAGGGTGGACCATATGCGAAAGCCTTCATACGTTTACAGAACCGTCTGGAACCGTTTCACGCGCCGCCTACGAAGAAATACGTGATCGGATACTGGCCGACCTGCGCGAATGCGCTCCGGTGGACGCTGTCTTGCTGTTCTTGCACGGTGCCATGGTTGCAGATGGGTACGATGACTGCGAGGGCGATCTGGCCACGAGAGTGCGCCAGATCGTTGGCCCGACAACCAAAATCGGTATCGAGTTGGATCTGCACGCCCATATGGACCATGTCCTGCTGGATGCCAGCGACCTGATCGTGATCTACAAGGCTTATCCGCATATCGACTACAACGACCGGGCGCAGGAGCTTTTCGACCTCATGGAGCGAACGCTGTCAGGGGATATCCAGCCGAAAATGAGCATTTTTGACTGCCGTTCCATGGGGCTTTTCCCCACAACCCCAGAAGGGCCAATGAAGGAATTTGTGGCAGACATGATGTCTGCGGAAGGTAAGAACGGCATACTTTCGCTTTCGCTCAACCACGGATTTCCCTGGGCGGACGTCCCCTTGGCAGGAGCTAAAATGCTGGCCATCGCAGATGGCGATTCGTCAATTGCCGACGCCGCTGCCGAAGAATTTGGAAAGTACTTTTACCTGATCCGAAAGGAAGCGGCATTAAAATTCACTTCGATGGACAAGGCGATGGAAATAGCCCAAGCGCCCCGTGACAAGCCGGTGTTGATGGCAGATGTTTCTGATCAGTCAGGCGCAGGTGCGCCCGGAGACACCAACCACCTGGTGCGCGCATATCTGGATGCGAATATTTCAAATGCCGTATTCGGCCCAATATGGGATCCGGCGGCCGTTGATATTTGCTTTCAGTTGGGGGTTGGCAGCCTGTCGTGCCTGCGGATCGGCGGAAAATTCGAGCCACATTCAGGGCCGCCCCTGGATATTGATGCGGAAATTGTTTTTCTGAAGCGGGACGCATTTCAGGAAAGTGACCAGAAGGAAAAGATGAGCATTGGCGATATCGCGATTATCAAAAGCGCCGGTGTGGAAATTGTACTGTCCAGCATTCGCACAAATGTCTATACGCCCAGCTTTTTCCTCGACCACGGGATCACCCTCGAGGACAAAACCGTGATCGGGGTGAAAAACCTGTATAAACACACCGATATTTTCGCCCCCCTTGTCAGCGAGCAGCTGTATGTCGCAACACCCGGATTGTGCCAGCCGGATTTCGACAAGTTGGACTTCAAACGATTGCCCCGCCCGATATGGCCGTTTGAAGATGACCCCCTTGGCCTTGAAACCTGATCCGACTGGTTTGCGCGCGGGGAAGCTTTCTGAAAGTGAGAAAAAGAAATGAAATCGGAAAAAGCCTTGGGATCACAGCTTCGAAGCCGCAAATGGTTCAACGACCCGGACAATCCCGACGCGACGGCCCTGCATCTGGAGCGCTACATGAATTTTGGCCTGACCCGCGAGGAACTGCAATCGGGCAGGCCGATCATCGGCATTGCACAAACCGGAAGCGACCTTGTTCCGTGCAATCGCCACCATATTGATCTGGCACCACGTATCAAGGACGGTATTCGTGAAGCTGGCGGCATTCCACTGGAATTTCCGGTGCACCCGTTGCAAGAGACCGGTAAGAGGCCCACCGCAGCCCTGGACCGCAATCTGGCCTATCTTGGTCTTGTGGAAGTCCTGTATGGCTACCCGCTGGACGGTGTTGTTCTGACCACTGGTTGTGACAAGACAACCCCCGCATGCCTGATGGCGGTGGCCACAGTGGATATTCCGGCCATTGTATTTTCCGGCGGCCCTATGCTGAATGGCCGGTTCGACGGGCGCCAAATCGGTTCGGGAACGATCGTCTGGGAAGCACGAAAACTTCTGGCCACGCAAGAAATAACCTATGAGGAATGCATGGAAATGATCGCTGCGGGGTCACCCTCTGTCGGTCATTGCAATACCATGGGCACGGCGCTTTCGATGAATAGTCTTGCCGAAGGGCTGGGGATGAGCCTGCCGGGATGCGCCTCAATTCCCGCCCCTTATCGCGAGCGGGGGCAAATGGCGTATAGAACCGGACAACAGGCTGTCAATCTGGTGCAGATTGGTTTGAAACCATCCGACATCATGACCCGCGATGCATTCGAGAATGCAATTGTCCTGAATTCAGCAATTGGTGGATCAAGCAATGTGCCGATACACTTGAATGCCATCGCACGACATTTGGATATCGCGCTGAGCAATGATGACTGGCAGGCCATTGGACATGACATCCCATTATTGGTTGACTTGCAGCCAGCAGGTAAATATCTGGCCGAAGACTTTCATGAGGCGGGGGGGGTTCCTCGGGTAGTTGCCGAATTGTTGGCGGCTGGTGTGTTACCTAACCCCAATGCCAATACCATTACTGCACTGCCGATATCAAAAAACTATGCTGACATTAGTTTGACGACAAACGATGTTATCCGACCATATTCGCAGCCAATAACGGCAACTGCGGGTTTTTTGAATTTGAGTGGCAATCTTTTTGATAGCGCAATCATGAAAACGTCTGTCATTTCCGAGAATTTCCGAAAGCAATACCTGTCTAACCCAGATGATCCGGAAGCGTTCGAAGGCAAGGCAATCGTTTTTGACGGGCCCGAAGATTACCACGCCCACATTGACAACCCGGCCCTGAATATTGATGAAAACAGCATTCTGGTAATGCGCGGAACAGGCCCCATAGGCTATCCGGGCGGAGCAGAAGTTGTGAACATGCAGCCACCGGCATCGATGATCAAACGTGGTATAACCGAATTACCATGCATCGGCGACGGTCGACAGTCCGGGACATCGGGATCACCCTCCATCCTGAATGCAGCACCTGAAGCGGCAGCAATGGGTGGATTGGCCCTGGTGAAAACCGGCGATATTATCCGGGTCGATCTGGCTAAAGGCATGGTGAATGTCATACTGACGGATAGCGAGCTTAATGACCGTCGCACAAGGTTAGCCGCCGACGGAGGATTTGCATTTCCCGAGCATCAAACGCCATGGCAGGAAATCCAGCGCGGAATTGTCGATCAGTTTGATGAGGGCATGGTTCTAAAGCCAGCCGTGAAGTATCAGCGTATCGCAAAAA
>QIIJ01000174.1 GCA_003232595.1 Aurantimonadaceae bacterium
GGGCCTGGCACCGGCGATACGGCATGGGTTTTTCACCCGAACCGGCGGCGTTTCAAGTGGTATTTATGGTTCGCTGAATGTTGGGCTTGGGTCTGGTGATGATCTGGACAAGGTTTTGCAAAACCGGGCGCTTATTTGCGAGGCGCTTGGGGCGGAAGCGGGTAATCTTGCAACCGTTAGCCAATGCCATTCAGCCGATGTGGTGGTGGCTGAAGGAGGCTGGTCAGGCAATCGACCTGAGGCAGATGCAATAGTCACAAAGGTGCCGGGGCTGGTGATCGGCATATTAACAGCAGATTGCGGCCCGGTGCTTTTTGCCGATGGCAAGGCCGAAATTGTTGGTGCTGCCCATGCTGGCTGGAAGGGTGCGCTTTACGGGGTGGTGGAAAATACCGTGGATGCGATGATTGCGCTTGGCGCGCGGCGGGACAACATTGTCGCCACGCTGGGGCCGACAATCAGTCAGGCCAACTATGAGGTGGGGGCGGATTACCGGGAAAATTTCACAAAAACCGATGAAAAGTATGCGGGATATTTTGTGCCCTCAAGGCGTGAGGATCATTTCATGTTCGATCTGGCAGGATTTGTCTTGAACCGGCTCAAAGGGGCCGGGGTCGAGGCATCATGGAGCGGGCATTGCACCTACGCAGACAGCGGCAAATTCTATTCCTACCGCCGTTCGGTCCATAACAGTGAACCCGACTATGGTCGCCAGATTTCGGCAATTATGGTGCAATAGGAGTGCAATCAATGCTGCATTTTTCGCGTGAAGAGTTCGGTGACCGGCTGGCGAAGCTCAAAACCCGCATGGCAGAGCGCAAACTTGATGCAATGTTGCTTTTTGCCCAGGAAAGCATGTTCTGGCTCACCGGTTACGATACGTTTGGGTTTTGTTTTTTCCAGACACTGGTTGTCAAGGCTGATGGTGAGATGGTGCTGTTGACCCGCTCTGCTGATCTGCGTCAGGCGCGCCACACTTCGATACTGGATAATATCGAGGTTTGGCGTGATGCGGGCGATGCCAATCCGGTCGAGCGATTGCGCCAGGTGTTGGGCGGGCTAAAGGGTGCGCGGATTGGTGTTGAATATGACACCCACGGGCTGACTGCTGCCAATGGGCGGAAACTTGAAACTCGTCTGGCAGAATTTGCAAAGCTGGAAGATGCATCCGACATTGTTCCTTCTTTGCGCCTGATCAAGAGTGCAGACGAGCTTGCCCATGTGCGCAAGGCGGCCGATTGCAGCCAGTGGTGCCGGTGCCTATGAGGGCGATATTCTGGCGGCGATGCATCGTGCAAATTATTCGGGTGGTGGCGACAATCCCGGCAATGAATTCATTCTGGGTTCAGACCGCGATGCGCTTTTATGCCGTAACAAGAGCGGGCGGCGGAATTTGTCAGCAAATGATCAGCTTACCATCGAATATGCCGGTGTATTTGCTCATTATCATGTGGCGATGATGGATACGCTTGTTATTGGCGAGCCGCGTCCGCGCCATGGTGAATTGTTTGAAGCTGCCCGCGCGGCGCTGATTGCTGTTCAGGGTGCCATGGTCAGCGGCAACAGGTTTGGTGATCTGTTTGATGCTCACGCTCAGGTGATGGATGAGGCGGGATTGTCGGCCCACCGGCTTAATGCCTGCGGTTATTCGCTCGGCGCGCGGTTTGCCCCGTCATGGATGGACGGGCCGATGTTTTATGAAGGCAACAATACGGTGATCGAGCCGGGCATGGTGCTGTTTGCCCATATGATCCTTATGGACAGCGACAGCGAAACGGCAATGACGCTCGGGCGGACATTCATTACCAGGTCGGGCGAACCAGAGGTACTGTCACGCCACGACCTTGACTTGATAACCGTTTAACGTTTATCCAAACCTGTGGCTGGCCCGTGGTCGGGATGGTCATTTGTGTTCCTGACAGGCTGAAGATTGAGTGTGAGAGTTTTGCCCAGATACAATATAGCGTTAGTGGCCGTAGTTACCTTGACTGTCCTGGCGGGATGCACGACGGCCAATCAGCAATCATTGGGCGTTGTTGTAAACCCGACAGCGGAGACCACAAATGCTGAACGGACGGTTGCAGATACTGATCCGGTTGTTGCCGGAGATGCCAACACACAAGTAGCACTGGCACCGGCCACGGGTGAGATAACACCTGCGGCTACAGCTGTTGGCGATGTGGTTTCAAAACCGGAACCGGTTTATTTGTCGCGGGTCGGGTTTTTGCCGATTACGGGTGCACCGCAAGGGGCTGTCACCAGCCTTTCACGTTCGCTCAGCGAACAGGCCAGACAGCGAAATATTGCCGTTTCCGGCTCGGGTGATCAGAACACCAATTATCGCATGAAGGGCTATATGTCTGCGCTGAATGAAGGCTCCAGCACCACAGTAACCTTTTATTGGGATGTGCTCGACAACTCCGGCCGCCGACTTTTCCGGATAAACGGGTTTGAGCGCCAAAGTGGTGCCCGATCAAATCCCTGGGCAGCGGTCTCTCAGGCTACCTATCAACGCATTGCCAGCCGAACGATGAATGATCTCGCAATCTGGCTGAAACGCCGGGGTGCATGATAAAGCCGTTGGGCAACAAATTAACCGTTTTCCTTGGAAAACCGTGCGGAATTTAAAATGAGTTTTGCAACTTGTGGATTCCGTTGCTAGAACAGCCGCAATTGCATCCGGGTAACAAACGCAATCGCGAGCCATCATGAAACTTTTTTCAGGCAATTCCAACCGCGTTTTGAGCGAGCAGATCGCGATCTATCTTGAAACATCGCTGGGAAAATCCGTCGTCAAGCGCTTTGCCGATGAGGAGATTTTTGTTGAATTGCATGAAAATGTTCGTGGTGAGGACATATTTGTTATCCAGTCGACGTCCTATCCGGCCAATGATCACCTGATGGAACTGCTGATCATGATTGATGCCATGCGGCGCTCATCGGCACGACGGATTACGGCTGTTCTGCCCTATTTTGGTTATGCCAGACAGGACAGAAAACCCGGCCCGCGAACCCCGATTTCAGCCAAACTGGTGGCCAATATTATCACCACTGCCGGTGCTGACCGGGTGTTGACCCTGGATCTGCATGCGGGACAGATACAGGGCTTTTTTGATATTCCGACCGACAATCTTTTTGCGGTGCCGGTATTCGGACGTGACATCAAGCAGAATTACAACACGGATAATGTTGTAGTGGTTTCGCCTGATGTGGGTGGTGTGATACGCGCCCGCGCACTTGCCAAACGGCTTGAAACGCGCCTTGCAATCGTTGACAAACGTCGCGACAAGCCGGGTGAATCCGAGGTCATGAACGTGATCGGGGATGTGGCCGGCAAGGACTGTATTCTGATTGATGATATCATTGATTCCGGTGGCACCCTTTGCAATGGTGCCGATGCGCTGCTGGAGAAAGGCGCAACCAGTGTCACCGCCTATATTACCCATGGCGTATTATCGAGCGGTGCTGTTACCCGCATCACCTCGTCGAGATTAAAGGAACTGGTGATTACCGATTCCATTCAGGCAACTGCAGCCGTGCTGGCAGCCCCCAATATTCGCATCGTCACCATCTCCAACCTGATTGGCGAAGCCATCCGAAGAACCGCGCTGGAAAAATCTGTTTCGAGCCTGTTTGATTGAGGTGGACTTGATTTTGTAATACGGTTGTATTACGGTTGGCTGATCTACCTCGGGACTACAATTCATGACCAAAACCGCGCTTGTACAGGTTCGTATGGAGCCAGAACTAAAAAAACAGGCTGATGCTGTTCTTGCCTCCCTTGGCATCAATGCCTCTGCCGCCATTTCACTTTTTTACAGCCAGATGGTGCGTCAAAGGGGAATTCCGTTTGAATTGAAGGTACCCAATGAAAGTTTGCAGGAGGCAATGCGGGAACTGGAAGACCCTGAATTTCACAAAACCGCCAAGGGGTTCACAAATATGGATGATTTGATCAAGAGCCTTGAATCATAGGTTCAACAGGTGAGGAAAGTTTTCTATACGAACCGATTCAAAAGAGATTTCAAGCGCGTACGGAAGCGCGGATTTGAAACTGCAAAAATTACAAATGTGATTGAATTGCTGGCCAATGACATAGAACTTCCTGCACGATGCCGACCCCACAAACTAAGCGGTAAATTTACTGGATACTGGGAGTGTCATGTAGAATCAGATTGGCTGTTAATCTATATGTATGGCGATGGTATTCTCGACATTGCCGCCACCGGCTCCCACGCAGATTTATTCAAATAGCACTCTTGCTCCTTGGGCCGCTCTCGTTTATATACCGCGCACCCGTGTCGACACCCCTGGAGGGAACATGGTTTTGAGGCCGCATTCCAATGAGCGCGGCCTTAAGTCTGTTTGGCAAACACTTTCCAGCAGACAACCTCTTACAACATCAGGAGCTCATGATGAGTGAGAACGAACTCAAGGCACAGACGCGTGACCGGGTAGGCAAGGGGGCCGCTCGTGAATTGCGTCGTAACAAATTTGTGCCAGCCGTAATTTACGGTGACAAAAAACCCCCTTTACCAATTGCACTTCCTTTCAAGGATGTGGAACACCGCATCAGCGGTGGTGGATTTATGACCACGTTGCTGACAATTGACGTGAACGGCGACAAACATCAGGTGCTGCCGAAAGATTTCCAGCTTGATGTGGTGCGCGATTTTCCTATCCATGTGGATTTGCTGCGGGTTTCCCGAAAAACCATTGTGACTGTGGATATTCCGGTAAACTTCGAGAACGACGAAGAATGTCCCGGTCTCAAGATGGGCGGGGTTTTGAACATTGTGCGTCACACGGTTGAATGTAACTGTCCGGCAAGCGATATTCCAGACTCGATCACCATTGATCTTCTGCCATTTGAGGTGGGCGATTCAATCAATATTTCGGCGGCTGTGCTGCCTGAGGGTGTTGAACCAACCATTACCGACCGTGACTTTACCGTGGCGACGATTGCTTCGCCTGCGGCACTTAAATCTGAAGATGATGGTGCAGAAGATGAAGTCGAAGTAGTTGAAGGTGAAGAAGTCGAAGGTGAAGACGGTGACGCCGAAGACGGCGACAAGGCCGAATAGAGCAAGTTTCGACCATACGGAATCACTTGACCGGTTTTCCGCGTCTGCTGGCAAGTCGCAATTTCCGCCTTGGTCTTTACGACCACAAGGAAAGTGCAACGATGTCCAGAAGGCGCGGAAAACCGGCCTTCGCCAAGGTTTGGGGGGGGCCAAATCAGCCCATCAGCTCGCCTGCCCTCGGGCTTGACCCGGGGGTTGAGCAGCTTGTCCGATACTGGTATCGTAGCGCGCTGCTCGCCTCGCTGAGTGTGCTGATTTGACTCCATCAAGTGATCCCGTATGGTCGAAATTTGCTCTAACTGAACTGGAAGGGATCAGGCCATGCTGATACTTGCCGGGCTTGGCAATCCGGGTTCCAGATATGCCGGTCACCGGCATAATATCGGATTTATGGCGGCGGATGAAATT
>QIIJ01000155.1 GCA_003232595.1 Aurantimonadaceae bacterium
GGAGAAATTGCGCGGGAATATGACGGTTCAGATTTTGAGTGGGTCACGGCTACAGAAGATCGCAACCGATTGTGGAAGGCCCGCCATGATGCCGCCTATGCCAGCCCCACATTGAGACCCGGTGCCAAGGGCATTGCAACAGATGTTTGCGTGCCGATTTCGCGGCTGGCGGAAATCATTGTCGAAACCCAGAAAGATATTAAGGAATCAAACTTGATCGCCCCCATTGTCGGTCATGTGGGAGACGGCAATTTCCATGTATTGCCGCTGATCGACATGGACAATCCGCAGGAAATCGCCAATGCGGAGGCTTTTGTTGATCGTATGAATATGCGGGCGATCTCAATGGAAGGAACCTGCACAGGTGAGCATGGTATCGGCCAGGGGAAGCGGCGCTTTATCGCTCATGAACACGGCCATGGAGCGAATATTATGGCTGCCATAAAAAAGACGCTTGACCCAGACAATATTATGAATCCGGGAAAAGTTGTATCCTTGGAATAATTGTGATTCTATTGACGTAAGAGTGCTGTTGGCAAAACCCGCTGACATTGCGTCGAAACAGGCTGGAGTTGGACTGCTGAACCGGGTATTTGTATTTTTTGGTGGCTTGCTTGTCCTGGCGCTGTTAGCAGCGCTGGTTGCACCTGGTTTCATTGACTGGAGCAACTACCGGGCAAACTTTGAAAAGCAGGCAGGCAGGATTCTTGGCCAGAAAGTTGAAGTGCTGGGTGAGGCAAGGGTTCGGCTTCTGCCCCTGCCAAGAATAACCTTCACTGATGTACGCGTTGGTGCGCGCGCCGACGGCGACGCGATGATGGTGGTGGACAGATTTCGGGTTGATGCAGAACTGGCCCCGCTGCTTAAGGGCGATATCGTAATTGTCGACATGGAGCTTGAGCGCCCGAGGGTCAATATTGCAATCGGCGAAAACGGCGTGGTTGACTGGACCGACAGGCAATCCGGCGGGGTTAACCCCGATGATGTGCTGCTGGAAAAAGTCACAATCCGCGATGGTTCGATCAGACTGAACAACATCGCGACCGCCCAGGCATTTGAAGCTGAACAAATCAATGTGGAAATTTCTGCACGCACCCTCGCTGGACCGTGGCGGATTAATGGCAATCTTGTTTTGAACAATGAGAAAGCTGCCATCAAAATCACCACAGGAAGATTGCAGGACAAAGGGGTAATCAGCACCCGGTTGAATATTCAACCCGAGGGTCATCCTTATTCTGCAGAGTTTTCCGGACCGATTGGCATGGTCGATGGCGCGCTGAACTATAAGGGTAATTTTAAACTGCGGGCAGTGACGTCAAGACCAGCCTCCAACAACGACACGCCAGAACAGACATTCCCCTATGAGGCCCTGCCAATTCGGGTAACCGGGGGATTTGATGCCCGCCCCGATGCACTAAAAATTTCTGAATTCACCCTTGCGATTGGTGACAAGGATGACCCCTATTCCATCACCGGTACCGCCCAGGCTGCCTTTGGCGACCGGTCGCTGTTCAAGATTGTGGCTGAAGGGCAGCAGATTGATGTTGATCGTCTGGGCAAACTCGCCACCGGTAGTGGAACAAAACCTTCACTCAGCGCCCGTCTGCAGGCGCTCAAAAAAATTGCCGACCTGGTGCCCGTGCCTCCTGCCGAAGGGCTGATATCGCTTTATCTTCCGGCAATCATTGCCGGTGATACGGTGATCCGCGAGGTGGGCGTTGATATTCTGCCAAAAAAAAATGGCTGGCAGTTATCCAACCTTGATGCCGGATTGCCCGGACGCACCCGGCTGCAGGCGCACGGATTGCTGACGCTGGGCGACAATTTTGGCTTCAAGGGTCAATTGCTACTGGCCTCAAAACAGCCGTCGGGCTTTGCCGGCTGGTTGAAAGGCGATGTGGAGCCGGCGATCCGGCGACTGCCCAATGCCGGGTTTTCGGCCAAGGTGGTATTGTCTAAAAAACGAATTCTATTGCAGCAACTGGAGGTCGTACTTGGAACGACCAAGCTGAACGGCGCATTTGAGCGGACGCAGCGAGGTGAAGCGCGTCCTTCTCTAACGACAATTCTTGATGGGAAAAATATCAATCTGGAAACCCTCCAGGCGCTTTTCCTGCTGTTTGTATCTGATGAAGATGGCACACGCTTTGCCGATCATGATATGGATATTAAACTGCTGGGCGAGAATATATCCGGATTTGGGGTTACCGCCGGTTCACTTATTGCGGCGCTAAAACTAACTGACAACAACCTGAATATTGATCAATTGGAAATCGGCGATCTGTCTGGTGCTGACATTACTGTTCAGGGCAATGTCAAAAATGCGCTTAACCGACCCGAAGGAAAATTGGCAATTTCGCTCAAAGCAGGCAATCCTGAAGGCATGCTGAAATTAACGCGGAAGTTCCTCGGCTCCTCGCCAATTCTTGAAAATCTGCTGGAAAATCCATTTTTGCTGAAAGAGCTTGATGTTCAAACCACTCTTGAGGTTTCAACCAGCGAAAAAATTTCAAGCCTGGACCTTGCGCTTGTCGGCGTTGGGGGAGGAACAGGTGTCGATCTGGATCTGACCCTGGTTGGTGATCTTGAAAACCCCGGACTGGCCAGGAGCAAGGCAGATCTGGTACTGGTCAATGCAGTGCCGCATGTACTGCTGCGACAACTGGCTGTGCCTGTCCTGCCGCTTGATGTGGATGGAGAATTGCGGATTAACACTGTGATTGAGGGCATTGGCGAAAAAAAGCTCAATGCATCGTTTACTGCGTCTCTCGACAAGACTGTATTCAGTGGCAAAGGTAAAATCGACAGGGTTGCCAAAGGTGCGCGGCGCAGTCGGTTTGACGTCAGCTTGAGGTCGCCGGATATAGACCCGCTATTGTTACTTTCCGGCTACGCTTTTCCCGGTGTGCAACAGGGGGCGTCGGTTGATTTATCGGCCGGAATCACATCGCTGGGCTCTTGGCTTTCGGCCAAGAATATTGAGGGAACTGTGGACGGAAAGCCGGTCAGGGCAACACTGAGGCTGGACCAGGAAGCTCAGCCGCGCCCAAAAATTTCCGGCAAACTATCGCTTGACGAGCTCTCACTTGCAACATTTGCTGCATTGGTTATGGGTGAGGGATCCATTGAGGGCGGCTCGTCGTGGAGCCAGACAGGTTTTACGCAGCCGCTTTTACATGGGCTGGATGCGGCAATTGACATTGAAGTGAATTCCGTTGATTTGGCAACATCCGGCTTTGGCTACGATCTGCCGGGTAGAAACCTGACAGGCAGATTTGAACTCAACGATGGCGATGTTGCTTTGCGTAATGGGCGGATGGACTGGATGGACGGTAGCCTTGAAGGCGAAATCTCCTTTGCCCAAAGTCAGAATAATGTGCTGATGAGCGCCCGAATTGACATCGGAGATGGCAGTCTTTCAGGCTTGATGTGGCAAAATAACGGGGAGCCGGTGATCGATGGTAAATTTGATTTAAACCTGAACATCGAAGGCGGTGGCACAAATATAGCCGATATTGTGAATAACCTTGCAGGCGGGGGAGTAATCAGGGTTCGTGGCGGAATAATAGAAAACCTCGATCCGGCGGCCCTTCCCGCCATTCTGAAATATGCAGACCTTCAACCGGACGAGAAGCTCGAAACCATGGCCGATGGGTTTATTGGCGAGGCACTGGCAGGCAATCCATTTGAATTTGACGAAGCTGAGGCGGCATTTTCAATTTCCGGCGGGAAATTGCGCGCTGGCGGGATTGATGTTGTTTCAAACAGCACCAGATTGACCGGCAATGTTCAAATCGATATTGGCGCGCAGACAATTGATAGCAATGCCCAACTGGTGTTTGATGTTGCCAATGAAGCGATTGCCGGAGCAACGCCAGAGGTTGATCTGGCCGTTTCCGGTCCTTTGAGCGATCCAAAACTTGTGCGCCAAACTAATTTACTGACCAGCTATTTATCTATGCGTGCGCGGGAGCGAAAAGAACGGGCCTATGAGGCGCAAAAAGAAGAAATTCTCGAAAACCAGCGGCTGAGCCGCATGGTTTTATTGACAAAATACAATACTCGGGCGCGCGAAAAAGCAAAAAAACTTGAACAGGGTCTGGCGGAACAGGAAGAGCAAACACTGCTTAATCAGGAAAAACTACTAAGAGAGCTTGAAGCAGTGGAAGAAAAAGCCCGACAGGCACGTGCAGTCATCCAGAATAAACAACGTGAGACGGAAGAGCGCCGCCGCCGGGAGGAAATCCTGCAAAACCAGCGCCAGATTGAAGAGGCAAGGGAACTTGAACGCCAAAGAGCTGAACTTAAACGCCGTCAGGACGCGTTTGATAAACAGCTTGAGGAACAGC
>QIIJ01000544.1 GCA_003232595.1 Aurantimonadaceae bacterium
GCTGGCCCAATTCTGTTTGGCGGCGCTGAAGGTACGCTGCCAGACTTCACCCGATATCTGCCGCGTGTTCCTCATGGGTTAGGCGCACGAGCAATGGTTGCCCTGCTCGTAGTACATGCAGGTGCTGCTCTTTATCACCATTTTGTAAAACATGACGTAACGCTAAAGCGGATGTGGTTCAAGCGTTAAACTACAATGGTCAATCTTGGAAACCGTCGCAAAAACCGATCCTTTTTGAGACTGGTATTGTAATCAATTTATTTCAGTGGCTTGGCTGTCTTGATACACAGGTGCCAAATCATTGCTGTAAGGTATCGGCACAAGGTTATCTGAATTTCCTCGCCGATTTTTTCCGTTCCCCATTGCACCCCAAAGCCGAAGCGGATATAGGTTTGCGCCGTTGGGTCCAGCACACCATTTGCCATAAATGGCACCGGAAAGCTGATCCTCCCGATTGGGGTGTAGCCAAGTGGTAAGGCAGCGGCTTTTGATGCCGCCATGCGCAGGTTCGAACCCTGCCACCCCAGCCATGTATTCGCTCACAGCTCCTGCGGACCGGCTTCCGCGGGGGCGCCCTGACCGGGCGGCTCGCTGTTCGGAGGGATCACAAATTTTCCTGGCCTGGCTTTGCAAAACCTCCCTCCGTGGCAGGACAATAATTCGGCGTTTAGCCGAATTGCAGTCCGTGAGCGGATGGCCCGGCGGATGCCGGGGCGGAATTCAAACAAACCGAGCGAACAGCGAGCCGCCCGGTCAGGGCGCGCCGTTGCAGGCCTGAGCGAAGCGAAGATTAGCCGTGAAACAAATCTTCACTCACCAACTCCCACAACCTTCCCCGTATCCAACCTGTACCCCCCAATCATCACCGGAATGTGAGATCATTTGTTTCCTCGTAATTTGTGCTATGGCATGAATAATGCGAGCGTTTGATTAGCGGGAGAGATGAATGGAAGAACTGTTGCGCACCAATGATGTTGTTTTGATTTCATTTGTCCAGTCGTTGTTAAAGGAGCAGGAAATTGAACATATGGTGCTGGATCAGCATATGAGCATTCTTGAAGGTTCAGTCGGTGCCATTCCCCGCCGGATACTGGTGAGCAGCAACCACATCAATATGGCCCGCACGATCCTGCGTGAAGTCGGTGTTGGCAATGAATTGTCGGAACCATGCGAATGAGTACAGCCGCCATCGCCAGTGGAAACCTCCACCCCACCCAGGATGGGTTTTTCAACGGCAAGTTCGAAGTATTGCAGCAAAATAATGGCGGCCACCGGGCCGGACTTGATGCGCTTTTGTTATCGGCCTGTGTTTCAGCCGACTTCACCGGTCGCCTGGCGGATTTCGGTGCCGGAGCCGGGGTCGCCGGGCTTGCTGTCTCCTGCCGAAATTTTGCGTCAGAGGTCGACCTGGTGGAGCGCGATGCTGACTTGGCGGCACTTGCGGAGCGCACGCTGAAACTGCCGGCCAACCGCAAGACATTCGGCCGGGTAAGGGTGCTTTGTGCCGATGTATCGTTTTCCGGCAGGCTGCGAGAAGATGCCGGACTTGCCAATTCCACCTACGACATGGTGATCATGAATCCGCCCTTCAATGATCGCTCTCACCGCCCCTCGCCGGTCAAATTGCGCCAGGATGCCCATGTTATGGGGGAAGGCGGGCTTGATCCCTGGCTGCGATCGGCGGCGGCAACTTTAAAAGGATCAGGCCGGGTGGCGATGATTTACCGACCCGCAGGTCTCGGACAAATTCTTGCTGCCTTTCAGGGCCGATTTGGCTCAGCGCTGTTGATCCCGATTCATTCCTGCCACGGGGAAGAGGCCAGCCGGATACTGGTATTGGCCCGCAAAGGGGCACGTGGCGCCATGTCCATTGCACCTGGTTTTGTCGTGCATGAAAATAACGGATCATTTACAGAAGCTGCAAATGCGATATTTGCAGGAGAGGCGGTATTGCCGCAAATTTCCTGATTTGTTACGGTTGCTTGATGCCCGGCGCAGGGAAACCCCAAAAACCTTGCGAATTCTGGCTAAAAAGGTCATCATTGCATCATGTGGCCAAAATTGAGTCATAATCAAAAAGGCAACTTGTTAATCATCAATATGTAACCTGTTGGGGAACCAATTCACCGAGTTTTCAGCAATCGATCAAGGGTACCAATGACAAAGAAGCTCAATATTCTGTCGTCAATCAACCGCAGCACCGGATTGAAAGGCGTTGCCGTTGCGATGATGGTGTCCGGCTTTGCCCAGACGGCAATTGCAAATCAGGAAATCGCCAAGGAACATGTTGGTTATTCGCTTTCCGGTACTTATCTGGCCGCGAGAATCGCGACCATCGACAAAAACACCGATGCCGCCGTTGACTATTATCGGCAGGCGATGAAATTTGACCCGGATAACGAGTTTCTCAAGCAAAATGCCTTTTTGACCCTGGTCAGCAATGGTAATTTTGATGACAGTGTTGAGCTTGCCAAAGAAATCCGGGCGCTGAAGAATTCCCCGCCTATCGTTTCAATGGTTCTGGGCGTCGATGCCATTCGTTCCAGGGCATGGTCGAGCGCTGTTACACAATTGTCCGGCCCAAGTCGCGGTGATCTCGAACGGCTGCTCAATGGTCTGCTTGTTGCCTGGGCTCAGCAGGGAAGCGGCAATACCGATGAGGCTCTTGCCACCATTGATGCGCTGGAAGGGCCTAGTTGGTTTAAAATATTCTCCGAATATCATGGCGGGCTGATTGCTGCATTTGGCGGCAAGGATGCGGTTGCACTGGAGCGGCTGCAAAAGGCTGTTAACAACAAAGCCGGCGGAACAACTGCAATTCACACCTATATGCGCACGGTTGAGGCACTGGCGAGGCTGCAACTGCGGACCGGCGATCAGGCGGGTGCTGAAAAGACAATCGCTCTTGGTTTGAAAACCCAACCTTCCGGCCCCGCTTTGCTTGCTCTTTCCAGGTCACTCGAAACCGGCAAGGCCACCAAGCCGACCATTGCTTCTGCTCAGCAGGGTGCATCCGAGGTGTTTTATAATCTTGGGACCGTGCTCAACAGTGAAGGTGGCAAACAGTTTGCACTAATATATCTGCAGCTTGCCAATACGCTCAATACGGGCAGTGATATCGGTGTTCTGGCCCTGGCGGACTTATATGACAGCCAGAGCCTGCCTGTACGGGCCAATAAACTGTTTGCAGAAATTCCTGACACCTCCCCCTTTTTCCGGATTGCCAAACTTGAAATGGCGCTTAATCTGGACGAACTTGAAAAACTTGATGAGGCAAGGAAGGAAATGGATCAGTTGCTGGAAAGTGACCCGAATGATCTTGTTACATCCCTTTCCTACGGTCAGATGCTGGTACGCCACGAATTGTATGACGATGCAGCCAAAATTTACAGCGCAGCCATTGATAAAATTGCCAACCCGCAGCGCTTTCATTGGAGTCTTTTCTATCGATACGGCATTGCCAATGAACGGGCAGGCAATTGGCCGGTTGCAGAAAAAAGCTTTTTAAAATCGCTGGAGCTGCTTCCAGATCAGCCCAATGTGCTGAACTATCTCGGCTATTCATGGGTAGACATGAATATTAATCTGGATGAAGGGTTGAAGATGATCCGCAAAGCGGTCGAGTTGCGGCCACGCGATGGCTATATCATAGACAGCCTTGGCTGGGCCTATTATCGGCTTGGCCGATATAACGAGGCCGTGGTTGAATTGGAAAAGGCAATATTACTAAGAGCTGAAGACCCGACAATCAACGACCACCTTGGTGATGCCTATTGGCGGGTCGGCAGGCGTCTTGAGGCAACATTTCAGTGGAATCATGCCATTGATTTAAAGCCCGAAGCCAAAGAGCTTGTGAAAATCAGAGCCAAGCTTGAGAATGGCCTGCCGGACGAGGACAGACCCAAACTGGCAAATCCACCGGAAAATTCTTCTGAAGGCTCCGACAAGACGCCTGAGAAAAAGACCTGACGGGCCCGGATCAATTCCCGTGGTGACACATGACGGTTTTCAAGGCCCCGGCTAAAATAAATTTGTCGCTCCGGGTGACAGGTCGCAGGGATGATGGCTACCACCTGCTGGACAGTCTGGTGGCATTTACCAGGTTTGGCGACGAGGTGGCGGTTGAAGTGGCGGGAAATATTTCGCTGACCATTGATGGCCCGTTTTCTGCATCACTTGAAAACATTTCGGACAATCTGGTGCTCAAGGCTGCACATTTATTGGAGCAAATGGCAGCAGCGGACGGAATTTCCGCTGGCGGTGTAAAAATCATTCTTACCAAAAACCTGCCGGTTGCAAGTGGCGTCGGCGGCGGTTCTGCGGATGCTGCGGCCACATTACATGCCTTGTGTGATTTGTGGCAGTTGAACTATTCCCGCACTGATCTTGCACCGCTTGCGCTGCAACTGGGCGCTGACGTGCCGATGTGCCTGCACAGCACAACACTGATTGCCCGTGGCATTGGCGAAAAAATCGAACCCGTTTCACTGCCGGAATTGTATTTGCTGCTTGTCAATCCCGGTGTTGAGGTTTCAACAGCTGAAATCTTTCGTAACCTGAATTTGGATGATCATGAACCTGTACCCACTTTTCCAATCGGGGCAAATGTTGACGGATTGCTTGAATGGCTCAGGAGTGTCGGCAACTGTCTGCAGACACCAGCCATAGCTGCACGACCGGTTATTCAAAATGTGCTCGACCGGCTAAGCACATTTGACGATTGCCATCTTGCCCGCATGTCAGGGTCCGGGGCTACCTGCTACGGTATATTTTCGACAATGACTTTGAGAAGGAAAACCCAAGCTGGTGGTGCGTTGCCACTTCAACAATTAACAACGAGGTCGGCCATGTCCGGTATTGATGAAAACCGCAAATTTATCCCGGTAAAAATTGCTGTACTGACAGTTTCAGATACCCGTCAGTTGAGTGATGATCGTTCAGGCGACATTCTGCA
>QIIJ01000464.1 GCA_003232595.1 Aurantimonadaceae bacterium
CCACCCTCAGCGCGGCTGTCAAGCATGGTCAAAGTGGAATTAAACCCCTGCAACACAACTTCTGTGGAATAACGGTCTGCACCCGATTGATCCTGCCACTTGCGGGTCTGCAGTGCACCTTCAAGATAGACTTTGGACCCCTTGCGCAGGTAATTTTCGATAACCTTGCAAAGCCCCTCATTAAAAACAACAACCCGGTGCCACTCGGTGCGCTCACGCCGCTCGCCAGTTGCCTTGTCACGCCAACTGTCAGATGTTGCAACACTGAAGTTTGCGATCGGCCTGCCGTCCTGGGTTCGGCGAATTTCCGGATCAGCCCCAAGATTTCCCACCAAAATCACCTTATTTACACTTCCCGCCATACCATACTCCTCATTAATTTCGCCACCGATAAAAAAGGGTGGCAATCACCGAAAGAACAATTGCTGCAAAACTAGCGGATGTGGCCCGCTACCGCTCGTCTTAGATGGCAAGATGAAGACTTTTCCACTAATTCTTTTTTCCGCTCTTGTCTTTCTCCTGTTTGAAATCTCCTCTGTTCATCCTCCTGGCAGATCCAGCGCAGGGTAAATAGCGCCCCGAATTCCGTCGAAAACCCAGCTCTTGTCAAATACATTGTTCATGTTATGTTCTCCATGTCAAGTGATTCCTTAAACTTGGATTTTACACTGGGGAAAACCTTGGTATTGTGGATATTAGCCCTCGACAGGACAGCATCACTCCATAAGGTGCCATCTTTGGCCTGGCCATAACGAGTTCAATTCAATGTCTTCAAATAACAACGCATCTTTAAGTAAAGCTCGCGCCGATAGACGGTTCATTTCTGTGCGCGGCGCACGCGAACACAACTTGAAGAATATAGATATTGACCTGCCACGGGATCAGTTGATCGTCATGACCGGCCTTTCTGGTTCAGGCAAATCTTCACTTGCATTTGATACCATTTATGCGGAAGGCCAGCGGCGCTATGTGGAAAGCCTTTCGGCCTATGCGCGCCAGTTTCTGGAAATGATGCAGAAACCGGATGTGGACCAGATAGACGGGCTTTCTCCGGCTATATCGATTGAGCAGAAAACAACGTCGCGAAACCCACGTTCAACCGTCGGCACGGTAACTGAAATTTATGACTATATGCGCCTTCTTTATGCGCGCGTTGGTATCCCCTATTCTCCCGCTACCGGCCTGCCGATTGAAAGCCAGACCGTCAGTCAAATGGTCGACCGGGTTCTGGCACTGAAAGAAGGCACCAGACTATATCTGCTTGCCCCGATTGTGCGCGGGCGAAAAGGGGAGTATCGCAAGGAACTGGCCGAGCTGATGAAAAAGGGGTTTCAACGGCTGAAAATCGACGGCGTGTTTTACGAAATCGCTGATGTGCCCGTGCTCGACAAGAAGTTCAAACATGATATCGACGTGGTCGTTGATCGGTTGGTCGTGCGCGAGGATATGAAAACCCGATTGGCAGACAGCATGCAGACAGCCCTGCAACTGGCAGATGGTCTGGCGATCGCAGAACTGGCAGACAAGCCACTGCCTGATAATGAAACCGCAAAAGACGCCGTTAACAAGTCGAAAAACGAAACCCATGAGCGCATTTTATTTTCAGAAAAATTTGCCTGCCCGGTTTCCGGTTTTACCATTTCGGAAATTGAGCCAAGGCTTTTTTCGTTCAATAACCCGTTTGGCGCGTGCCCATCCTGTGATGGATTGGGGACACAGCAAATGATTGATGATGCACTGGTGGTTCCCAATGAGGATCTTCCCTTGCGTGGTGGTGCCATTGCACCCTGGTCCAAGTCGAGCAATCCATCGCCTTATTATGCCCAGACATTGGAGGCGATCGGCCGGAATTACGGCTTTTCGCTTGCAGACAAATGGAGCAAACTTTCTAACGATGCTAAAGAGGCGGTTTTGCGCGGCACGGGCAACAAGGAAATCAATTTCATCTATGATGACGGCTTGCGAACCTACAAGACCAAAAAACCTTTCGAAGGTGTGATCCCCAATCTGGAGCGGCGCTGGCGTGAAACTGAATCCTCATGGGTGCGGGAGGAAATCGAAAAATTCATGTCGCGCTCTTCCTGCGACAGCTGTAAGGGCTACCGGCTGAAGCCGGAGGCACTGGCGGTCAAGATAGCCGGATTGCACGTTTCGGAAGTTACCGGGATGTCGATCAAGCAGGCGGATGAGTGGTTCACCGCCCTGCCCGCAAAACTGACTGACAAGCAGATGGAAATCGCTGAACGCATCTTGAAGGAAATCCGCGAGCGACTGCGGTTTCTCAATGATGTGGGTCTGGATTACCTGACATTGTCACGCAATTCCGGCACACTTTCCGGCGGAGAAAGCCAGCGCATCAGACTGGCATCACAAATCGGCTCAGGCCTGACCGGCGTGCTTTATGTGCTGGATGAGCCTTCCATCGGCCTGCATCAGCGTGACAATGCGCGACTGCTCGAAACACTGCGTCATCTGCGTGATTTAGGCAATACGGTAATTGTGGTTGAACATGACGAAGAGGCTATTCTTACAGCTGACCATGTGGTCGATATCGGGCCGAAGGCGGGTATTCATGGTGGCGAGATAATCGCCAGCGGCAAGCCATCCGATATTCTCAATCACCCCGACAGCATTACCGGCAAATATCTTTCAGGAGAACTTGAAGTCAAGGTGCCGGATAAAAGGCGCAAAATCAACAAGACACGGCAACTCAAGATTATAGGAGCCTGTGGCAATAATCTGAAAAATGTCAATGCCAGCATCCCGCTTGGCACATTCACCTGCGTAACCGGAGTTTCCGGCGGTGGTAAATCAACCCTGCTGATTGAAACCCTTTATAAGGCAACGGCCCGCCATCTCAACAAGGCACGGGCCATTCCGGCCAAGTACAGCCGCATCGAGGGGCTGGAACATCTGGACAAGGTGATTGATATTGACCAATCACCCATTGGCCGTACACCGCGTTCCAATCCTGCCACTTATACCGGCGCGTTTACTCCTATTCGGGAGTGGTTTGCCGGCCTGCCCGAGGCCAAGGCGCGCGGATATCTGCCGGGGCGGTTTTCATTCAACGTCAAGGGTGGGCGTTGCGAATCGTGCAAAGGCGACGGATTAATCAAAATCGAAATGCATTTCCTGCCGGATGTTTATGTCACCTGCGATATCTGCAATGGACAACGTTACAACCGCGAAACGCTGGAAGTGTTGTTCAAGGGCAGATCAATTGCCCAGGTGCTCGATATGACGGTTGAGGAAGCCAATGATTTTTTTGCAGCCGTGCCGGCCGTGCGTGAAAAGATGGCAACACTCAAACGGGTCGGGCTTGGCTATATCAAAGTCGGCCAGCAGGCCACCACGCTTTCCGGTGGCGAGGCGCAGCGGGTTAAGCTTGCCAAAGAACTGTCCAAACGCGCCACGGGCCGCACCCTGTATATCCTTGATGAACCAACGACAGGGCTGCATTTCCATGATGTTGCCAAACTACTCGATGTTTTGCATGAAATTGTTGACAACGGCAACACAGTTGTGGTGATCGAGCATAATCTTGAAGTCATCAAAACGGCCGACTGGATACTCGATCTCGGGCCGGAAGGCGGTGACGGGGGCGGAGAACTTGTCGCCAGCGGCAGGCCGGAAGATATATTGAACGAAGAACGTTCCTATACCGCGCAATTCCTGAAAGAGCTGCTGCGAAGACGCCCGATCAATATTGCTGGCAAGTCAAAACTGGCTGCGGAATAAACTCTTAATATCAATGGCGAAATTAAGGCGCGGCGCCACTTTTTAGCCATGCTGCATTGCGCAATTTGCATCCCAGATATGCAGTATTTGCACTCGTAAATTCGTTGCCTCAACCCTAAATACAAACCATCGAAGACAGACGGTCTTTGAACAGTATCAATCGCCTGCGGGCAAATACAAAGGACATGACTATGAACCTTCTGAAATCGTACTCTGCTTGGACCCGTGTTCGTCAGACTCGCAACGAACTCAATGCTTTGAGCAATCGTGAACTCAACGATCTGGGCATCAATCGCGGTGATATTCCGTTCATCGCTCAGCGTGCCGTACGCGGCTAATTCCGAGATTTCAACCGGGGCATTTCTCCTCCCGACCCCGATTGAATGGTTCAACAACCTCCTCCCACCTGTTGAACACCAAAACAGCACCCACCGGATCTCCTCCCCCGGTGGGTGTTTATTTTTGTCGGCCTCAAATGACTCAGGTCGAATAAAACTTGCTCAATTTTCTATCCCCATTGGCCGCTTTACATTGCAAATCAGCAATTCTATTAATCAGTGAACAGGTTGGGAAGAAGAATGTT
>QIIJ01000335.1 GCA_003232595.1 Aurantimonadaceae bacterium
CCTCAAACAACGGCAAAATTGCGTAAAACTCCCACATTGACTGGTGTTTGGCAGCAATAATACAGCCACCTGGAGGAATGTTCTCCAGCCCCTCAACTTCAATTCTGGTGCCCACAATCACCCGGTGCCACCAATTGCTTGAACGACACCAGTTTTTGACTATGCCCCAGGCACCTTTTCGGGGCAGGAGGAAATACAGAGGCGTCTGCACCAGCATCTGCACAATTAGATTGAGATAAAAAACCATGTTGAATACGAAAGAACGAAGTACCAGCAATTGCAGCTCCTGAAAAATTGGTTGCAACACCGGAAATATACCAAAGCTGATGTGCTTGCGAGTAAAATACGAGCCGCCGCTTGGTGGCGCGCCTCGCAGGCCCGAAACGAAGTGGAGGAATGGCCGTGAGAGAAAGTGATTAAAAAGGCTACCGCCTTTGGTATTACGCGTTTCGGCAGGCTCTTGTCTATCCGAAAAGTAAATGAATGTGGATAATGTCAGATCACACAAATTGCGACCAAATCATTGCGTGCCGGAAGTGCTCTGATTCCTGACCATGCTCGCTGACAGTGCTGGAAAAACCTGACTGGTCAGGGCGGTCCTCACCTGAGCGGCAACGTATTTTGAATATTCGTTCAAAAGCAGTCGCAATGTCATTCGATCCTTATACCAGTTTTTACTGCTAAACCTGCTGGATGTTACGGGAAACGGGATAAGCCTTGTTTGCGGCAGCAATTTACGTGTTTCCAGCAGACTGCGGGGCATATGATAACTACTGGTGACAATTACCAAACTTTTATAATTGTGTTTCTCGGCCCATTTTTTCGCTTCCAGCGCGTTTCCAATCGTATCTGCAGCCAATTTGTCAATATCAATACAGCAATCATACAAAGTGGACTTGATACCATTTTCCTTCATCAGTGATTCCATCGATATGTCGGGATTGACACCGCTGATCAGCAGCCGCTTTCCATTTCCCGACCGCAACAGTTTCATTGCCTCTTCAATGCGATGGGAACCACCGGTATAAACCACAATTGCATCGCCCTTCTGCACGGGTGCATGAGCACTGTAACTGGCGATTGTATCCGTAAACTTTAAAAACCCGCCAATCAGAAATCCGATTGCAACAATGGTAATCACAATAGCGGAGGTGCTGAAAAACCGGATCAATCTTGCAAGTCCGGCTAATGGGCGAATACGCCGATTGCCGGTATCTTCGGCTATCTCAGTCTGACCAACCATCTCGCTTTCAGCCATCGGAGCAAACCTTGTATTGATGATCGGACCGTTTGCAGTATGTAAACGTGTGGCCGAATACCATGCAATTACGGCAAAGTTCTGTTGGTTGCCCCTTGCGGGTATCAACCCGAATGATTACCGAATCAACAATATTCATTGGAAGGCTTAATCAGGCAAAATTCAATATGTTTTTGTTCTTGATGTTACAATTTGCAAAATTCTGCGGTGAGCTTCTGCCAGCACTGCCGGATCCTGCAACGCATGGGCGAGTGCAATTGCCCCTTGCCATTCGGCAATTGCCCGCCTTGCATCAGCAAGCGCAATGGACGGGCGACCGCCTATTGCCTTTCTCTGGCGGGCAATCCACACAATCAGCTTGGAAAAAGCCTCTCCTGCCCGATCAGCAGCCTCAGGTGCCGGAATACGAAAATCTCGCGTCGCAAGTGCGATCGGGCAGCCATGGCTTAACCGGCTCTGATCCGAGGTAGCCAGTTTTTTGAACAATTGCACCAGTCGTTTGCGCGGGTCAGCAAACTCCGCTGAAAGCGCTTCCAGCATGGCATCAGTTTCCCGGGTGAAAATTTCAGCAACAGCCATTGCCAGTTTCGACTTGTCCGGAAAATAATAATAGACATTACCGACAGGAACACCCGCTTCCGCTGCAATGTCCTTGATACTTGCCCCGTGAAAACCAAAATGCCAGAAAAGTTTTGCCGCAGCAGAAACAAGTCTTTCCCTCTTGTCGTTTTTGCGTGCCATTTATCAGCCCGCCCTGGGTTTGGTGTTACGATGTTTCATCGTCATCAAGCACCCGTGCTTCGGATGGCAGTAAAATTGGAATGCCGTCGCGAACCGGATAGGCAAGGGCAGCTTTTAGCGATACCAGTTCTCCCGCCTTTTCGTCATAGCGAAGATTTCCCTTTGTTAGCGGACAGACAAGCAGTTCCAGCATTTTCCTGTCAATTTGAAAATGATCCGGGATCTTGCTCATCCAGCGCTCCTATTGCAGGGTGGTTCCCGCACTTTGGGACGATTTGGCCAGGGCAAATTCGGTAATCGCAATCAGTGTTTCTGCCCGGGTTTTCAAATCCGGCGCTTCAAGAAGAGCCTGTTTTTCTGCCGGCCCGTAGGGGCTCATCATCGCCAGTGTATTAACCAGCATTCCGGTTGATGCCGCCGAGACACCCTCCCAGTCCGCCTCCATTTCATTGGCATCAAGATAGGCCTTGAAAGTGGCAAGCAGTTCCTCCCGATTGACATCAATCGCATCAGCCTGATCCTCAACAAGATCACTGGCAAACAGTTTCACATGACAGCGGCGATAGCCGTTTTCCGACTTTGCTTCTGTCAGCACCCGAAACCGGCATATGCCGGAGAGATTAAGCAGATAGCGGCCATCGCCAACCTCTTGAAATGCTGTAATTCGTCCGACACAGCCAACAGTGCAGAGATTGGACGTATCTTCGCTTTCCCCTTCCTCAAAACTCGGCTGGATCATGCCCACAAGCCGGTCGGTCTTAAGCGCATCATCGACCAGCGAAAGATATCGCGGTTCGAAAACATTTAATGGCATATGGGCCCCCGGCAACAACAGGGCAGCACTGAGCGGGAATATCCGGATAATTTCCGGAACATCCTCGGCACATAAATAACTCTCATTCCCGGCTTTCATGCCTGGGCTCCTAACACTGTTTGGCGGGGCTGGTCCCGCTTACGAAAACAACAAAGACGAAAGTCCACGCCTGCCCGACAAGGTAGCGGGATCGGTTGCACCCCATATGTCGAAGAACTGGACAAGTTGCTGTCTTGCACCATCATCATTCCATTTGCGATCACTGCGCACGATTTCAAGCAATTGTTGCGCAGCCTCCTCTCGCTGGTTTTTTGAATTGAGCAACAGGGCAAGGTCAAACCGGGCCTGATAATCCTTCGGATTGGCCTCAATCTTTTGCTCAAGTTCATTATGAGATCCCAACGATGCCGTCTGCTCGGCAAGCTCGATTTTCGCCACAAGACCGGCAATAACCGGAACCGCCAGCTGGTCTTGTGGCAGGTTTGCAATAATGTTGCGGGCATGTTCGACCTCATCCACGGCAAGATAACACTCGCCAAGCCCCGCAATAGCATCAAGATTACCCGGTTCCTGCGCCAGAACAGACGCATAAACTTCTGCGGCAGGTGCCGATTCACCCGCTTCCAACATCTCCGCTGCCTGTGCCATGGCCGTCTCAATTCCGTTATCATCGGCTAAGGCCGGGTTTTCCGGTGAAGGCAGTTTGTCCAGAAACGCCAGTATCTGACTTTCGGGAACCGCACCCATAAATGCATCCACCGGCTTGCCGTCGACAAATGCAACAACAGCTGGAATTGATTTTATACCCATCTGGCCAGGAATTTCGGGGTTCTTGTCAATATCCATTTTAGCGAGAACCGCCTTGCCGGCGGATGCGGTGACCACTTTTTCCAGTACAGGCCCCAGTTGTTTGCATGGCCCGCACCAGGGCGCCCAGAAATCAACCAGCACAGCCTGATTTTTTGACGCCTCAATAACATCTTCAGTAAAGCTCTTGGTGGTGACATCTTTTACCGGCAAACTTTGCCCGCTCCCTCCTGCTCCACCTCCGGGATTACTGTTGTTTTCGACACTGCCCGTCATCGTACCGGTCATCTGGGCACTGCCAAACGAAGCTGAATATTCGCCACCGGCTGCGCCGGAATTTGCATTCTTTAGATCATCACTCATGAAATTCAACTCCTGGGTGGCGCATGTTCGCGCACAACACATTCAACTTTTAACATATAAATGCATGTTATGAAACATTCAATATACGCTGCCATCATATAGGGTAGTATAGAAGGTTATACCAAAGGCAATATCAGCGGATCATGGTTTACAGTTTTCAGAAAGCGCAACAGGTCATCTTTGGCAATGCTGGTGGTTGCAGTATTGGTCAGCGGATGGCAATTGATGATGTCATTTTCCAGCAATGACTGGTCGATCACCAGCTTGACCGCACCGTTGACATCATTGATAACCGCAAGAGCTGTCACTGATCCCGGCGTAATTCCGAGATATTCCATCAGCTTTTCCGGTTTGCCAAACGACAATCGGCTGGAACCTCCGATTAATTTGTGCAGGGTTTTAAGATCAACGACTGCATCTTCAGCAACAGTTACCAGGAAAAAATTATTTTTCTTGTCCTTCAAAAACAGGTTTTTAGTGTGACCGCCGGAAATCTGGCCTCGCAGGGCTTGCGATTGTTCCACTGTGAACAATGGTGAATGCTCAAC
>QIIJ01000621.1 GCA_003232595.1 Aurantimonadaceae bacterium
GTTATGCTTTTGATGTTTCTGCTCGGTTTTTTCCTCGACTTTCTTGAAATAAGCTTTGTCGTGGTACCACTGGTGGCACCTGTATTGCTGCAATTGCCAATGCCGGATGGCAGTGTCATGAGCCCTGTGTGGCTGGGTATTCTGATTGCAATCAACCTGCAGACATCGTTCCTGACACCACCCTTCGGGGTGGCGCTGTTTTATTTGCGCGGTGTGGTCCCTCCTTCAGTGCGCACTGGCGATATCTACCGCGGTATTGTGCCTTTTGTGCTTATCCAATTGCTGACGCTGGCAATTCTTTGGAATTTTCCAGCACTTGCAACCTGGTTGCCCACCGTAATTTATGACGGATAGCAGGGCGGCAATTATTTCCCGTATTGTGCAAATCATTGCGACAAATTGTGTGTTGAAACATTTTGGCCAACAATTCTTGCGTTCTCTTCTGGATAACACCCAAATGCATTGACGTTTTGCCGGTGAGGGAGGAAAATTGTTGCATGAATCAAATATTCAGCTCGGATGTACCCGACAGGAGGTTCCTGTGATCGTCAAGAAAAGCGTTTCCAAATCTGCGTCAAAGCCAGCGCTGAAACCCGAACTTAAAAATGTGTCGCTGGACGATAAATATAACCTCGGCAAAAAGCAGGTGTTTATTTCGGGCAGCCAGGCTGTGGTTCGGCTGGTTCTTACCCAGAAAGAACGTGATCGTCAGGCAGGGCTTAATACTGGCGGCTATGTCACCGGTTATCGCGGCTCGCCCATCAGCGGGCTCGATCACCAGATGTGGCGCTCCGAGGTTCAACTGAAAGAAAACGATATTGTTTTTTCGCCCGGTCTCAATGAGGATTTGGCCGCAACAGCGCTTTGGGGTACCCAGCAGGCGGAAATGCGCGGCGAGGGCAGGTTCGATGGCGTTTTTGGCGTCTGGTACGGCAAGGGGCCGGGGGTTGACCGATCGGGTGATGTTTTCCGCCACGCCAATCTTGCCGGCACCTCGAAATATGGCGGTGTACTGGCTTTGATGGGTGATGACCACACCTGCGAATCCTCAACCACGGCGCACCAGTCCGAGTTCCATTTTCTCGATGTGGCCATTCCTGTTCTCAATCCGGCGGGTGTGCAGGAAATTCTTGACTACGGCCTCTACGGCTACGCCCTGTCGCGCTATGCCGGAGTGTGGGTTGGCATAAAATGCGTCAAGGACAATATTGAATCGACCGAAGTGGTCGATGGGCGCATTGACAGAGTAAAAATTATCGAACCGAAATTTGCCCTGCCCGAAGACGGATTGAACATTCGTCCGAATGATCACCCAATCGTGCAGGAAGCGCGGCTTCACGACTACAAGCGCGACGCAATTCTGGCTTTTGTCAAGGCCAACAAGATCAATCGTATGATCACCAGCGGTGGCAAAAACCCCAAAGTGGGCGTAATCACCACGGGCAAATCCTATCTCGATGTGCGCCTTGCCATGGACGATCTGGGCATTGACGAGGTTGTTGCCAACAATCTTGGACTGCGCCTGTTCAAGATCGGCTGTGTATATCCGATTGGACAGGATGAATTGATGGCATTTGCCAAAGATCTTGATCTGATCATTGTGGTTGAGGAAAAGCGCTCGCTGATTGAGGTGCAGGTGCGTGAAGAACTCTACGGCACGTCGCACACGCCGCTTTGTGTGGGCAAGAAAGATGAAAAAGGCAATTGGCTGTTTCCGATCAAGGGAGCGCTCGATTCCAACAATATCGCAGTTGCCATTGGTGAACGACTGCTGAAATTCAGTCCCGACTCCAAACTTAAAAAGCGCGTGGCGCATTTGAAAAAGGCGCAACAGGTTTTGGCGTCAACTGAAAGTGTTGCCGAGCGAATTCCGTATTTCTGTGCCGGGTGCCCCCATTCCACTTCGACAAAAATACCCGAGGGCGCGCGGGCCTATGCGGGTATCGGCTGCCATTACATGGCCCAGTGGATGGACAGGGGCACTGAGGGCTATACCCAGATGGGAGCCGAAGGGGCCAACTGGATTGGTGAACGGCATTTTTCCAAACGCAACCATGTTTTCCAGAATCTTGGTGACGGCACTTATAACCATTCGGGCTATTTGGCGATCCGCGCAGCGGTTGCTGCAAAGGCCCGCATGACCTATAAAATACTGTTCAATGATGCAGTGGCGATGACCGGTGGTCAGCCCAATGAGGGCGATCTCAGTGTGCCGGGAATTGCCGCCCAGGTGGCGGCTGCAGGCGTTGAACGGGTGGTGATTGTTACTGATGAACCGGATAAATATCCGGCAACAATCCATTGGCCGACGGGCACGACAATCCATCACCGCTCGGAACTGATCCCGGTACAGGAAGATCTCGCCACATCGTCCGGCGTAACCGTGATGATCTATGATCAGACCTGCGCCACAGAAAAACGCCGCCGTCGCAAGCGAGGCACCTTTCCTGATCCCGACAAGCGCATTGTGATCAATGAACTGGTCTGCGAAGGCTGCGGTGACTGCGGGGTGCAGTCGAATTGCGTGGCGGTCGGTGCAGTCACGACGGAGTTTGGTCGCAAACGCCAGATCGAACAATCGACCTGCAACAAGGATTTCTCCTGTATCAACGGGTTCTGCCCGAGCTTTGTCACTGTTCATGGCGGCAAACTGAAAAAAGGCAAGGGTGTGATCAATGAAACACCGCTTGATATCCCGGAGCCGGAGATTGCCGAAATTGATGGTACATTCGGGGCAATTATTACCGGGGTTGGCGGAACAGGTGTTGTTACCATTGGTGCACTTATCGGCATGGCGGCTCACCTTGAGGGCAAGGGCTGCGGTATAATCGATATGGCGGGTCTTGCGCAAAAGGGCGGCGCGGTTGCAAGCCACGTTCGCATTGCCAAATCACCGGAGGACATAAGTTCCATCCGCATTGCCGCAAGTGGTGCTGATCTGGTGCTCGGCTGCGACATGGTAACCGCAGCCTCCGCCAAGGTACTGGCCTCGATCAATCCGGGTCACACAACGGTCGTGGTCAATAGTCACGAAAAGCTTTCGGGCGAATTCACCCACAATGTGGATTTTTCCTTCCCGACAAAGCGAATTATTCAGACCATCGCCACCAGAGCGGGCGAGAACAAGGTATCCGTGGTCGAAGCCGAACGGCTTGCAACCGCGCTTCTCGGTGATGGCATTGCCACCAATATGTTCATGCTGGGTTATGCCTGGCAGAACGGCGGCCTGCCGCTTTCGCGAGCAGCCCTGCACAAGGCGATTGAGATGAACGGGGTTGCGGTTGAGATGAATCTGGCCGCCTTTGAATGGGGAAGGGCTGCTGCCCATGATGTATCGGCACTTCCGGCCTCTGAAAAAGGCCGGGCCGAGGTTCTTGATCATCGCCATCTTTCGCAAGGTCTTGATGAAATCATCCAACGCCGGGTCAAGTGGCTGACGGATTACCAGAACAGCGCTTATGCCGACAAATTCAGCAAGGCGATTGAGCGGATGCAAAAAGCAGAGGCCGCATTGGGCGATGATACCGGATTGAGCGAGCAGGTGGCGCGCAATCTCTACAAGCTGATGGCAATAAAGGATGAATATGAGGTCGGACGATTGTTCACCAATGGCGAATTTGCCCGGCAACTCGAAAGCCAGTTCGATGATTATGACAGGCTTGAATTCCATCTTGCACCGCCGCTCTTTGCCAAACGCGATGCCAAAGGTCAGCTGATCAAAAAGGCCTATGGCCCACGCATGATGAAGATGTTTGGCTTGCTGGCCCGAATGCGTGGATTGCGCGGTACATTATTTGACCCGTTCAGCTATCTTGCGGAGCGCAAGGAAGAATTGCGTCTGTTAAAAGACTACCAGGCAGTGATTGATCTTCTTGTCGAAAACCTTGATGCTAAAAATTATACGGCGGGGGTTGCTCTTGCTGCTTATCCGGAAAAAATCCGCGGATTTGGCCATGTCAAGGAAAGGGCCATCGCGCTGGCTGATCGCCAGCGGCGGGAATTGTCCGCCTCATTCCTCAACCAGGAATCAATAATACTTGAAGCGGCTGAATAACCGACCGATCGGTTAATTGATCCAAACTAACACTTGATCTTCGAACCATAGCGAATAGACTGCACCATCATACGGGAAACTGAATGACCAGATCCGGGATATACCCGGGCAGGTCAACCATATCCGGGAGGGAAATGCAGCCATGGCAGAAAGTGGTTCTGCAAACGGGAATGATCCACGATCATTTCCGGGATACTTGATCCGCAATGCCGAAAAACTCGGTCAGCGGCCAGCCATGCGCCACAAGGAATTCGG
>QIIJ01000520.1 GCA_003232595.1 Aurantimonadaceae bacterium
AGAATTCCATAAAGGGTTATATCGCAAGGCATCATGAAAATCTTGCCTTTTGCCTGACGGTATCGCCATCCATTACAGCCAGTGCGTCAATGAAGTGTGCAACAAAGCTACCTGGTCCAGCGGCTTTTTCCGCAGCGATCTCTCCGGCTATGTTAAACCATAAAAGGGCTGCACCTGCCGCCACAAGCCGGTTTTTTTCCACTGCCGCAAGTGCTGCCATCAGTGCTGTGAGTGCGCACCCCATCCCGGTCACCTTTGCCATCACCGGTGCTCCATTAGTGATTTCAACACTGATGTGACTATCAATGATCAGGTCGCTCCTGCCGGTGATGACAATGCAACTCCGGTGTTGGCGGGCGCACTCTTCAAGGTCAGCTGTGGTATCACCAAACAGGGCATTGGCCTCTTCGCGGTTGGCCCGGATGATGGCCGGTCCTGCAGATGCCAGTTGTTTTGCCAGCGCGAGACGAAAAACACCGGGTCGAGCACAAATGGCCTGGCGTTTTGCTCAGCTACTTTAACTGCCCAGCGAACAGATTTTGTTCGCTCAGTATCCATGGTGCCGAGATTCACCAACAGGGCATCTGCACGGCTGGTGAAATCAGCTATTTCGTCGAAGGCAACACTCATCGAAGGAATGGCACCACAAGCAAGCAAAATGTTGGCAGTAAAATTTTGCGCTACTGTATTGGTTATGCAGTGAACGCGCGGCTTGAACTCCCGCAGAACGGCCATGGCTTTGATGGCATCCTCAACCAGAGTGTTGATGTGATCGCCTCCGGTTGCAGGGAGCAAGTCACGGAACTTATTTTGTCGGATGTCTTTATCTACCATCCCATTCCCTCCGCCGGCACAATCCGGATCAGGTTCAAAGAGTTGGCGTTGCTGCCTCTCAGCGCCGGAAACCGTTCCGGTGCACCTCTATGAGATTTCCAATATTTAAGCCCAATCGCACTATTGTGCAAGTCTGTTATGCTGCCTGAATGGCTCTCCAGATGGCTATTGGCGTTGCTGGCATGTCGATATCTGAAATGCCGTATTCACGCTTCAGGGCATCGACCACCGCATTCATCACCGCTGGCGTTGCGCCGATTGTTCCAGCCTCACCCGCGCCCTTGATACCCATTGCATTGGTGGTTGAGGGCACATTTCTTGTATCAAAACTGATAAAGGGGAAATCAGCAGCGCGCGGCATGCGATAATCCATATACGAAGCACTCAGCAACTGGCCGTCTTCATCGTAGACCGTTTTTTCCATCAATGCCTGGCCTGCTGCCTGCACCACGCCACCATGTATCTGGCCCTCTAGCAAAACAGGATTAACTATCACGCCAAAATCATCGACAATGGTATAGGCGACGATTTCAGCAACGCCGGTTTCAGGATCAATCTCCACCTCACAAATATGGCTGCCGTTTGGATAGGTGGCTTCTTCCTGTTTGACCTCGCCAAAACCGGAGATGTCGTCTGGTTCCTTCGCTGCATTTGCAATATCGGCGAAACTGATGGTCCTGTCGGTTCCCACAACCCTGACAGCGCCGTTTTTCAATTCCAGATCCTGAACCGATGCTTCCAGTTGATCAGTTGCGATCGCCTTGATCTTGACGGCCAGATCATCGCTTGCACACTGTACAGACGGGGCTCCGATCGGAATGGAGCGCGAACCGCCGGTGCCGCCACCGGATGCAAGTTCATCCGTGTCGCCCTGGCGTACTTCGACTTCTTCAATGTCCAGCCCAAGTGTATCGGCTGCAAGTTGGGCATAGGCCGTTTTGTGACCCTGTCCATTGGACTGGGTGCCTATCAAAATGGTGGTCGAACCGTCGTTGTTAAGATTGATGGTTGCAGGTTCAGACCCGGCAAAGGCGCAAGCCTCAATATAAGTTGCAATGCCAATACCCCGGATATTGCCTTTGGTTTTGGCCAACTCCTTGCGCTGCTCAAAACCGGCCCAGTCGGACTTGTCCAGAACTTCATCCAGATGACCCTCGAATTCACCTACATCGTAAAGCCGTCCAAAAGGCGTTGTGTAGGGCATCTGGTCAGGGCTGATCAGATTACGGCGGCGAATTTCGATTACATCCAGGCCAAGCTCAAAGGCGCATTTGTCGACCAGCCGTTCGAGTGCGTAAATTGCTTCAGGTCTGCCCGCCCCGCGATAGGCATCAGTTGGAACGGTATTGGAATAGACCCCGCGAATATGCATATAGGCGGCTGCAATATCATAGACCCCGGTGCCGATCGTCGCGCCAAGGGTAGCAATAAACGGACCGAATGTATGCAGATACGCTCCCATGGCTGCGATAATGTCGATATCAAGGGCTAGAAATTTCCCGTTCTCGTCCATTGCCATGCGCATGGTGGTGACATTATCGCGACCGTGGGCATCCGACATGAAATGTTCGCTGCGATCTCCTGTCCATTTGACCGGTTTGCCGGACAGTTTTGCCGCAATCAGTGCCAGCGGATATTCACGATAGACAAACACCTTGGTGCCAAATCCTCCGCCCACATCAGGCGTGATCACCCGCAATTGTGCGGGTTCAAGGTTTAAAATTCCGCAGACGGTTCTTTTTACAGAATGCACCCCTTGCGAACCTGTGGTTAGCGTGAAGCGGTTGTCTTCATTGGACCATTCCGCCAGGCAGGCCCGTGTTTCGAGGTAATTGCTGACCAGCCGGTTGTTGATTACTTTCAATTCACAGACATGGGCTGCATTGGCGAACACTTCTGCAACACCTTCAGATTTGAGGAATTCCAACTCATAAGCAAGGTTGTTCTTGCGGTCCGGGTAGACCAGTGGTGCGTTGTCACTGAGGCTTTCTTCTGTGCCGACGGTTACATTCAGTATCTCATAGTCGATTTCGATCAGTTCGGCGGCCTCACGAGCCGCGGTAAGGCTTTCGGCCACGACAAATGCCACCGCATCACCAACATGCCGTACCACATCCTTGCAAAGCAGCGGAATGTTCTTTGGGTTAATTGGAGTGCCGTCCACTTGCGGCAAAAGGGTTTGGCACACCACATCATTATATTGGGCAATATCTGCATGGACTAACACAAGTGCCACACCCGGTGCATTTCGGGCTTCTTTGATATTGCCGATTACGAATGATGCATGGGCATGAGGCGAGCGCACCACATGAGCATGCAGCGCACCTTCTGCGGCAACATCATCGGTAAACCGGCCCTTGCCGGTAATAAAAGCTGCATCTTCCACGCGGCGCACAGGTGCACCCATGCCGAATTTCGGTGGGTTTGCTACATTCATGATGTGAATTCCTTCAGTCAGATTCTGACCTGTTGCTGAATGCTGCCAGTTTGACCCAATTCCGCTATGCCTAGCAAGTAAAAATAATTGATCAATTGATTTGCTTGCAGGAAAGTTGCGGCTCTGACATTGTTCTGGTTCATCTCTCCAGGTTACTCCCATGACAATCCAGTCGCTGAAATCCAGGTTTTTAAACCTGCCCGATAACCTCAAGGGCATTGCTACAATCATGGTAGCGGCGATCGGCTTCAGCCTGATGGTGGCGCTGATCAAACTTGCCGGAGAACGTTTGCATGTGACCCAGATCCTGTTCCTGCGCCAGATTGTCATGGTTGCCATTGTACTGCCGGGCATTGTGGCGCATTTTCCGGGATCACTCAAAACCACCCGCCCGGATTTGCAGGCAGCGAGAATTCTCTTTGCCCTGACAGCCATGTTGTTCGGTTTCTATGCAGTCATCAATATGCCGCTTGCTGATGTCACGGCAATTGGCTTTGCCAAGAGTTTTTTTGTTACAATAGCCGCCATCTGGTTCCTTAAGGAAAAAGTCGGCCCGCGCCGCTGGCTTGCGGTTTTTATCGGGTTTGGCGGTGTGATCCTGATGGTGCAACCCGGCACCGAGGGCTTCAACCCGATTGCGATCTATGCCCTGATTGGCTCGGCATGCGCCGGTATTGTCATGGTCATCATCCGCAAACTGGCGCAAACCGATACACCAAAAACCATACTTACCTATCAGGCTTTTGCAATCGGCCTCTTCATGGTTATCCCTGCATGGTATTACTGGCAGTCGCCGACAATTAATGAATGGCTGCTGTTGCTGGCTATTGGCGTGGTTTCCTATGGTGCTCAAATGCTCAATGTTTACGCCTATAAATGGGGTGAAGCATCGCTGCTTGCATCAATCGATTATATCCGGCTGCTGTATTCCACCTTCTTTGGTTATCTGCTGTTTAGCGAACTTCCCGGGCCCTATACCTGGATCGGTTCAGCCGTAATCATCGGGGCCTCAATCTACACAATCCAGCGCGAGCGGGTACGCAAACAAAACCTCGCCCGATCGCCCGATGGCAGGGACTATACAAATTAGCTGATGAGATTGGGCCCTGCGAGACTTGACGGGAGATAAAGCCAGCAAAACTGCTTTTTACGTAAAAGCAAATTATTGCAATTCCCAACAGAACCCCCTAGTTGAACTCTCACACCTGCGGCGGGCTGAGCTTGTATTGGATGCGTCGGTTTTGGGCTGGCGGAAATTGAAGTTTGTGATATGCCGTTGAAATCACGATTTTGCCCGCAAACAAGACACACCGGAGATGATTATGGCCGAATCCAGTAAAATCGTGGAACCACGCGAAAGCATGGAATTTGATGTGGTGATTGTT
>QIIJ01000642.1 GCA_003232595.1 Aurantimonadaceae bacterium
GAATAATCTACTACACATCACTTTTATGGCTATTCTATTTAGTATACGAACTGGGGATCTGGTTTGGGCTGTTCTGCGATCCGGATTGCAACATCCGGGTGGAACTGCTGATCATATATCCGTTGCTGGCGGTCGTATCCCTTGTGGCCCTGCTGCGCGCGCTATGGACAATTTTTCGTGGAAATGCCCGCAGTTAAACATGCCAGGATCTTGTCGATATGCATGGTAATAAACTGGAACAACTGCAGGTCGGGCGTTTGAATCTTCAAAAGGTATCGATGAATGATACAGCATTTGCTGTTGAGTTATTTTCGAAACCTGAACTTGTTGCCCATCGGCCAGATCCTGATCCTGAAAATTCCGAAACCATTCGAAAAAACCTGGTTCACGCAATCGAGCACTGGCAGACCAATGGCTTTGGCCGCTGGCTGCTGTCGATGAACGATGTTCCTGTCGGCTTTGGTGGTTTGACATTGAAGCGGGGTTTTGTATTGGGGCAAGGGAATTGCCACAGAATTTGTGCAGACAGCATTGCAACTTGCATTTCGCGAATTGGCTGCCACAAGAATTATCGGGCTGGTTCGCAAAAACAACGCATCCTCTCTGGCGGTATTAAAACGCTGCGGTTTCTGCTTCGAGCAAACCGTTGAACTCGGTGGCGTGCCATCTGATTTGTGGGTGAGACGGAAAGAACAATAAAATCCATCTGCGCTGACCCGCATTGAATTATTCCTTGACATACTACGCCTCGAGCCTTCCATTTTGAAGATTGATCCTACCCCACCCTGCAATCCGGCTTCCCCTTGACCCTCACCCGTCTCTTTCCCGCTCTCTTTGTTCTGCTCTGGTCCACCGGATTTATTGGTGCGCGGATGGGAATGCCATACGCTGAACCATTTTCGTTTCTAAGTCTCCGTTTTGTTCTGGTTATCGGCATACTTGCAATTATTGCACTTGCTGCGAGGGCGCCCTGGCCGGGATGGCGATTGGCGCTTCATTGCATGATTGTCGGCATATTTCTGCACGGGATATATCTTGGTGCTGTGTTCTGGACAATCGACCATGGTCTTCCGGCCGGAATTTCTGCAATGATTGTCGGACTGCAGCCAATTACGGTTGCCATATTTGCAGGTGTGCTGCTTGGTGAACGGGTGACACCGCGCCACTGGTTTGGCCTGATTTTGGGTCTTGTGGGACTGTTACTGGTGCTTGGGCCGAAGTTCAGCTTCGGCGGTTCGGGCATTACACCGCTCAATATCGCGGTATCGGTGCTGGCCATGCTGGGGCAGACCGCAGGAACCATTTACCAGAAGAAATTTGCAACCGGCGCACCACTTCGTACTGGTACAATCTGGCAATATGTCGGTGCTGTAATTCCTTCGCTGGCCTATGCCTGGACTTTCGAAACCTTCTCCTTCACCTGGTCTGGTGAACTGATATTTGCCATGGCCTGGCTGGTGCTTGTGTTGTCAATTGCAGCTATCTTCCTTTTGATGGTGCTGATCCGAGAAGGCAGTGTATCGAGGGTTTCATCACTGTTTTATCTGGTGCCTGCCTCAACTGCCATTATTGCTTTTTTCCTGTTTGGAGAAACATTGAACGCTGCAACTTGGCGGGATGGCTCTTTGCGCAATTGCGGTAAGGATCGCAATGACCATCCGCGAAGAAAATTCTTGAAAACCCACTATTATTCAGTTTCCACTTGGCTTGCCCTTGCTGATATGTTTTGTTCGTTAAAAATCAGGACACAAACGTCCGCAGGGAGAACATCAACTTGGATTTGCTTCAACTGTTTATCAGTGGCCTCGCCAATGGCTGCGTTTATGGGCTGATCGCACTTGGATCTGATCTACAAGGCCACCGAAGCGGTAAATTTTGCCCAGGGCGACTTCATGATGTTTGGTGCGTTCATCACCATCTGGCTGACCAATTCAGACTATCTTGGCGTCAACTTCTGGCTGGCGGTGCCGATAGCTCTGCTTATCATGGGCGCACTTGGTTATTTGCTCGACATGGTTGTGCTGCAGCGGATGTTCGGTCAGCCGCAAATTGCGGTTGTTATCCTGACTATCGCACTTGGTTTCATCTTGCGGTTTGCAGCAGGTGCCATATGGGGACACGAACCACAATCACTCGAATTTCCGTTTGCCGGCAGTGCCATAAGGTTGGGAGACCTTGTGCTGGGAATTGAGGAGGTCGCGGTCATTGTCGTGACGTTGTTGCTGACGCTTGTGCTTTATCTGTTTTTCAACCAAACCAAGCTCGGCATGGGGATGCAGGCTGCTTCGCAGAATCAGCTTGCTGCTTACTACATGGGCATTCCGGTCAAGCGCATTCAAAGCCTTGTTTGGGGTCTTGGCGGTGTGGTTGCTGCCATTGCCGGCATTTTGTTTGCCTCCAAGGGGGCAATTGACCCCTCCTCCGGTCTTTTGGGCATCAAGGCATTTGCTGCTGCGGTGATTGGCGGCATGGGCAGTTTGCCCGGGGCGTTGATCGGGGGCATCATTATTGGCATGGTGGAGCCCTTTGCCCAATATTTCCTTGACCCGCAATCGGCACGCATCGCGCCGTACATGATCCTGCTTCTGGTGCTGATCCTGCGTCCGGCCGGATTGTTTGCCCAGATGCAGAAAAAGAAGGTTTAAGAGGCGTCGATGAGATTTGTTTTCAAACGGTCCTATGACGCTGATATTAAGCTGTTCAAACATCGACCTCAGGCATTGTGGTATCTGGCACTGTTTATCTTTGTTTTGGCCCTGCCCTGGCTGGTTGACGAGTTTTTCCTGGGTGAGGCCACCAATGTACTGATCTGGGCCATCGCCGGTATGGGGTTGATGCTTCTGGTCGGCCATGCCGGGCAGGCAAGCCTCGGCCACGCCGCATTTATGGCGGTCGGCTGCTATACCAATATTATCATGATCGAACGGGGCGTACCGTTTTTGATCTCGTTTCCCCTGTCCGGGATCATTGCCGGATTTGTTGGCGTTTTGGTGGCGCTGCCGGTCTTGCGGCTGCACGGAATTTATCTTGCCATTGCAACACTTGCGGTTTCCGTTCTGAGCGACGATTTTATTGTCATTCTGGAGCCGTGGACAGGCGGCGTTACCGGGCTGGTTGCTCCGAATATTGATATTTTCGGGCTTGAAATTGACCGTTATGGCACGCCGGTTGAGTTTTACTTTCTGACATTGCTGGTTACGCTTGCGGTGCTTGTCGGGTACCGCAACCTGTTGCGAGCGCCACTTGGCCGGGCGTTTACCGCACTGCGTGATTCTGAAATTTCGGCCCAGGCGATGGGCGTCAATATCCGCCGGACCAAGGCAATCGCATTCGGCATTTCCTGCGGCGTCACCGGGCTTGCAGGCGGGCTGCTTGGCTACTATGCCACCGCTTTCAACAATGAGACGTTTAATCTGGTACTCTCTATCCAGCTGCTTTTGATGATCGTGATCGGCGGGCTTGGCTCCATCCACGGGGCATTTTTCGGCGCGATTGTTATCGGTTTTCTGCCGCAATTCATCGCCATTACCCGTGATGGAATTTCCGGTGTGCTGGGCCTTGGGTCGGTTACAATCCCGGGGATAGAAAGCGGCGTATTTGCTGTGATCCTGATCAGCTTTATCCTGTTTGAACCTCTCGGCATATATGGCCGCTGGATCAAGATCAGGACCTATTTCGAGCTCTTTCCGTTTTATCGCAAGAATATGTTCAAGCGGCAGAAAAGCTTCCTGAAAACGGAGCGGATGCGATGAGCCTGTTGACGCTTGAAAATGTGACGCTGAAATTCGGCGGTCTGGTGGCGGTCAATAATGTATCTTTTCATGTGGGCGAAGGCGAAGTGTTTTCGCTGGTGGGGCCCAATGGTGCTGGCAAATCGACTGTCTTCAACCTGATTTCGCGATTCTATGATCCGTTTGAAGGCGATATCCGTTTTCAGGGCGACTCCATTCTCAAGATGCGCTCGGACCAGGTGCCCTCGCTTGGCATTGCGCGAACTTTCCAGAACATTGAATTGTTTGAACAATCAACCGTGCTGCAAAACCTGCTGGTCGGGCGCCATCGCCACCGCAAGAGCAATCTGGTTTCGGAAATCTTCTTTGCACCATCTGTGCGCGATGAGGAACGCCGCCACCGGGCGGTTGTGGAAGAAGTGATCGATTTTCTCGAACTGCAGGCCTTTCGCGATAAATATATTGCCGGTCTTCCCTATGGTGTGCGCAAGGTTGTGGAACTTGCCCGCGCACTTGCAACCGAGCCGAAAATCCTGCTGCTTGATGAACCGGCATCGGGCCTGTCGGTCGAAGAAACCCAGGACATGATTTTCTGGGTCGAGGACATCAAAAAACAAATGGGCATTACCGTTCTCATGGTTGAACATGACATGAGCCTTGTGGCCGCCGCATCTGACCGGGTGCTGGCGCTTGCCGACGGCAAGGAGCTGGCCATTGGCACTGCTGCAGAAGTACAATCACACCCGGCTGTGATTGAAGCCTATCTGGGTACCGGCGGGAGGGCGAGCGATGAGTGAGCCTGTACTTAAAATCGAAAATATGGAGAGCTACTACGGCCCTATCATGGCCATTCGGGGTGTCAGCCTTGAAGTGAGAAAAGGCCAGATTGTGACGGTGCTTGGGGCCAATGGAGCGGGCAAGACGACATTACTTAAGACCATTTCCGGTGTCATGGACCCGGCCAAGGGCACGATTATGCTCAACGGCGAACCGATCCACGGGCGTGATGCGGATATCATTGTGGCGCGCGGCATGGTGCATGTGCCCGAGGGCCGGGAAATATTTCCGCTGCTGTCGGTTAGTGACAATGTCGCAATGGGCGCCTATGTGCGTTCAGATCGTGCCGCAATCGCCAGGGACCTTGATATGGTCTATAGTTACTTCCCAATCCTGGCGGAACGGCGTGACCAGCGGGCTGGTACACTTTCAGGTGGCCAACAACAGATGCTGGCAATTGGTCGTGGTCTGATGGCCGCGCCCAAGGTGATGTTGCTGGATGAACCGAGCCTTGGACTGTCGCCGTTGCTGGTCGAGGAAATTTTCACCATCATTCAGCGGCTGAACAAAGAGCAGCAGGTAACTATGATGCTGGTTGAGCAAAATGCCAAGGTGGCGCTGGATGTGGCCGACTATGGTTATGTGATGGAAATTGGCCGTATAGTCATGGCCGATGACGCGGAAGTGCTGGAAGCATCGAAGGATATCCAGTCATTTTATCTCGGTGTCCAGGAAGAAACCCAGCGCGGTCAGCGCCGCTGGAAACAACGCAAAACCTGGCGGTAGGAGGTGTGATGCAATCGACAATTGATAAACACCTGCGACCACTTGTTAAGTTTGGATTTGCTACTGGAGCTGCAGTTTATTCCAATCTCCCCCCTTGCGGGGGAGATGTGCTGGCGCAGCCAGGGCAGAGAGGGGTGCAGAGACTGCTTCGCAGTGAGAGCTCTCATTTGTGGCACCTCTGCACCCCTCTCTGTCACTTCGTGACATCTCCCCCACAAGGGGGGAGATTGGAGGAGACCGGTAGCTGTGTTGGAATTCGTCCACAGGGAGCCATTCAATGAACATTGCCCTTGCTCATCCGCCGCAAACGATTTTCCACGGTGTGTCGGTAAATGCAGACCTGGCGCAAGGGCCCTATGTGGTTGATGGTTGTGATACGATTACCAAACTGTTTCGACAGCGCTGTGTGGAACTGGGGCCAAAAACCGCCCACCGCGAAAAACACCTCGGCATCTGGAAATCCCACTCGTGGCATAATTATTATACCCATGCGCGCCGCATCGGGATGGGGCTTTTGTCACTCGGTCTCAAGCGTGGCGAAGTGGTTTCCATTCTTTCAGAAGATAACAAGGAATGGCTCTACACCGATATGGGTATACAATGTGTTGGTGGAATTGCCTCCGGGGTCTACACAACAGACTCGCCATCCCAGCTTGCCTATCTGATCAATAATTCCGACAGCCGTTTCCTTTTTGTTGAAAATGACGAGATGCTGGACAAGTACCTGGAGATACGCG